>JAGASC010000099.1 GCA_017621905.1 Roseburia sp. | reverse complement strand
TACCAGGCACATTGATATTGGCTTACTGCTGTCTGAATACCTGATAAAATTCAATTGTGTAAAATTTTCAAGGTACTATATGGAGAGTCAGAGAGTTTTGTAAACTCTTTTGACCCCAACATCTAAGATATAAAACATACGAAAGGAAAATGGTACATTAAAATGATTACAGGAAATATAAAGTCTTGCGAAAAGTATAATAATGTACATAAAGATTTTGAAAAGGTATTTGATTATCTGAAAAACAATCTGAATAAGGAAAGTACCGGACGCGCTGATCTGGCTGACGGTGTATGGGTAAACGCACCTTCCGCTCCGACATCCGACGGCACTTCAACCACTTTTGAAGCACACCGGAAATACCTTGATATCCACTATATTATTTCCGGGAAAGAGGCTTTTGGATATTCCAACGTCGAGTCTCTTACAACCACTAAGGAATACAGCGAAAATGAGGATTACGAATTGTTGGAAGGAGAAATCAGCACCATCATTTTAAATGAAGGTGATTTTTGCATTGTATTTCCGGAAGATGCACATATTCCCTGCATGCAGAAATTAAGCGATAACTTAGTCCGAGTTGTGGCAAAAATCAAATATGCGGAATAAATATATGACACTACGTGATAAGGGGATGGCCGAATCGGCCATCCCCTGCTATTTCTTCAACCTTGCCATTTGCTCTTCTACGCTTTCGGTCACATCCATACGGAATAAATTTTCCAACAAAAGTTTACAAAAAAATATTTCTTTCTATTAAAAACGTTTTATGTTATAATTATTTTAAGTCTTTTCGCAACCATAAGTTGCATTTTTTTCAAGGTTCAGTTGGTAGATATATAAACTGCGTTTTGCTAACATACTATATGGTATATTTCCATTTTAATTTTTGAAAGGCGGTTGCTTTATGACAATAGGAGAAAAAATAACACAACTTCGCTCAGCTTTGGGATTATCCCAGGAACAGTTGGCGGAAAAACTAGGTGTATCCCGTCAATCTGTCTCCAAGTGGGAAATGGATCAGGCACTTCCACAAATTGATAAGGTACTTCAACTTTGCGAACTTTTCGACATCACTACCGATGAGTTGCTTCAGGATAAAATCGCAATCAAATCAACGAATGAAACAAAAAAAGAGGGGCTGAAATACTTCGGCACCGACGGTTTCAGGGGAGAAGCCAATGTAAATCTTACATCCCTCCAGGCTTATAAAGTAGGCCGTTTTTTGGGCTGGTATTATTCCTCTCCCCTTTCGGGCTGTAACAAATCAAGCTATCGTCCCCGTATTGTAATCGGTAAGGATACACGGCGTTCCAGCTATATGCTGGAATACTCGATTGTTGCGGGTATTACTGCTTCCGGAGCGGACGCATACATGCTTCACGTTACCACCACGCCCAGTGTTTCTTTTGTAACCAGGCAGGATGAATTCGACTGCGGCATCATGATCACCGCTTCTCACAATCCTTTTTACGATAACGGCATTAAAGTGATCAATTGCTACGGCGAGAAGTTAGATGACAACACTACTGCACTGATTGAAGCCTATATTGACGGTGATTTAAAAACTCTCGGCGTAAAGGGCGATGACCTTCCCCTGGCGCAGAGAGAAAAAATCGGCTGCATCGTTGACTATGTTTCCGGCAGAAACAGATATTTAGGTTATCTGCTTTCCCTTGCTTCGAATTCCTACAAGAAGCTGCGCATCGGTCTTGACTGTGCCAACGGCGCTTCCTGGATGATTGCCAAAAGCGTGTTTTCGGCTCTTGGTGCCCAGACTACCGTAATTGCGGCTGACCCCGACGGATTAAATGTCAATCAGGACTGTGGCTCCACCCATATCGAAAATCTTTGCAAGCTGGTAAGAGAACAGCATCTTGATTTAGGTTTTGCCTTCGACGGCGATGCGGACAGATGTATCGCTGTGGACGAAAAAGGGAATGTAATAGACGGCGACGCGATGATGTATATTTTGGGCAAGCGTCTGAAAAACCGCGGCATGCTTAACGGAAATACTGTCGTTGCCACTGTGATGTCCAACAGCGGTTTTATTAACAGCCTGAATGAAATCGGAATTCACTGTGAGCAGACAAACGTGGGGGATAGATTTGTTTACGAATGTATGCAGAAAAATGATTTTTCTCTGGGCGGCGAGCAGTCCGGGCATATTATCCTGAAAAAATATGCTACCACCGGCGATGGTATTTTGACCGCGATTATGATTACCGAGGAAATCTGCGACTCCAAGCTTTCTCTTTCCGAGCTTGCTTCTCCTGTTAAGCTCTACCCGCAGAAGATGAAAAATCTTCGTGTGAGGGATAAAGCGGCTGCTTTAAATGACAGCGAGGTATTAAAATCGAAGGATGCTGTGGAAAAACTGATCAACGGAAAGGGCAGAGCACTGCTTCGCCAAAGCGGTACCGAGCCAGTAATCCGTATTATGGTAGAAGCAGAAAGTGAAGAACTTTGCGACAGCTATATTGAGATGATTGCCAAAACTGTTATTGAGCGCGGACATTTAAGTGAATAAAAATATTGAGCATCCACAAGCGAGGCAGAACCGAAAGTGTTCTACCTCGCTTCGTTCTGCGAGAATTTTTCGTTACACCTCCAACTGCGCCTCCAGCTCCATAATGCATCTTCTGATATCCTGCACGCTTTTCTGCAATGTATTTTCCTTTTCACGCAGACTTTTCTGAAGCTTCTTTATTTCCAATTCCTGCTGCAAAATTGTCTCTTCCATGCGCTTCTTTTCCTGGTTTGCCCGGCTGCGCTCGGTCTGAAACTGTTTTTCCTGCTCGGCAAGCTTTTGCTGCATCTGCGCCAATTTCCACCCCTGTATGTTCTGATGGTCTCTGGAAATACGAAGATACTTCTGCTCCAATCTCTGAATATACTTGCACAGCTGTGCCACCATCAGCATATTCCAGTATTGCTTCATGCTCCATTTTGGGCTCTGTTCTAACAGCTGCCTCACTTCCGCATCTGTCAGGCCATACTCCCAG
>JAGASC010000098.1 GCA_017621905.1 Roseburia sp. | reverse complement strand
GCAGCTGCAAGACCAAGCGCAGAGTATCATGAGGGACGCGGCGTATGGCAGATTAAATGTGATATCGCACTTCCTTGTGCAACCCAGAACGAGTTGCTCATCGATGATGCAAAACAACTGGTAGCAAATGGCTGTAAAGCAGTTTGTGAGGGCGCTAATATGCCTACCACTCTGGACGCAACCAAGTATCTGCAGGAGAACGGCGTATGGTTCATCTGCGGTAAGGCATCCAACGCAGGTGGTGTTGCAACATCCGCACTGGAGATGACACAGAACAGCGAGAGATTGAGCTGGACTTTCGAGGAGGTTGACTCCAAGCTGCAGCAGATTATGGTAAATATTTACCACAACATCGATGATGCTGCAAAACGTTACGGCATGGAAGGCAACTACGTAGCCGGTGCGAACATCGCAGGTTTCGAGAAGGTTGCAAATGCTATGTTAGCACAGGGAGTATGCTAAGCGTTGCTTGAAGGCTGACAGTAGAAATAAAAGAGATAAGATTATATTATAAAGTTCCGGGAATGCTGCATTTCCGGAACTTTATTTATTTTTGGCCCATAGCTGCAAAATCCTGTGTTGAATTTTGCGGCAAGAATCCGTATAATACAGGTGATATTCTTCAGAATTTCCAATTAGGTATTGACAATTCAAGAAAAAAGAGATATTCTAAAGAAGCTTTAACACTTTAAAGCGTAACGGTTTAAAGTGGAAAATAAAAAAGGCGTATACAATTTTTGGAGGACAATATGGGACAGAATGGTAATTTAATTGGATTCAGATCAGATATAAAGGTAGTTGACTGTACCCTTCGCGATGGTGGGCTGGTCAATAACTTTGCTTTCACAGATGAATTTGTAAAAGATTTATACCGCACCAACATCAAGGCTGGTGTTGATTATATGGAATTTGGTTATAAAGCATCAAAGGAGATTTTTAAAAAGGAAGATTATGGCAAGTGGAAATTCTGCGAAGAGGAGGATATCCGCGCAATTGTCGGAAATAATGACTTCGACTTAAAGATTGCTGTCATGACAGATGTTGGAAGAACCGATTACAAGAATGACATCTTAAAGAAAGAAGACAGTGTCATAGATTTGGTTCGTACCGCCACCTATATTCATCAGATCCCAACGGCAATAGACATGATTCAGGATGCGCATGAGAAGGGCTATGAGACAACGGTGAATATTATGGCAATTTCCAAGGTCCGTGAGGAGGAACTGGATAAGGGACTGGAGCTTTTGGCGGAATCTGATGTTGATATCATTTATCTGGTAGACAGCTTCGGTGCATTCTACCCGGAGCAGATTCGCAGACTGACGGATAAATACATGAACATAGCAGAAAAATATGGCAAAAGAATTGGTATCCATGCTCATAATAACCAGCAGCTGGCTTTTGCAAATACGATTGAAGCACTGAGTAATGGGGTAAGCTTAGCAGATGCCACAGTAAGCGGCATGGGGCGTGGAGCAGGAAATTGCTTTATGGAATCCTTACTTGCCTTCTTGAGAAATCCGCGATACAATCTGGTGCCGGTCATGGACTTCGTTCAGAAGTACATTCAGGCAGAGAAGGATAAGGGAAATAAATGGGGATATGATATCCCCTACTTGTTGACAGGTATCCTAAACTCACATCCGTCTTCCGCGATTCGGTTTACGAATGATGGAAGAGAGGATTATTCAAGGTTCTATCAGGAATTATTGGATATGGAATAAGGAAAAAAATAAGCTCACCTTTGCACTTGGCCGTCGAAGGTGAGCTTAAAAATTAAAGATAGGCTGTCATCTCATCTGCCAAATGTTCCTCCATCCGAATCAACTCCTGTGCCTTTTCCTGGGCTGTGTGGTCCGCAGCAGAATATTCATTCAAGTGGCGATGCATCGTTTTGATGCCCATGTCACAGCCGTCCGTAATCAGGCTGGCGCAAACCCGATCACTGCCCTCAACCATCAATTTGGCATTCGTTTTCATCCAGGACATGCCTTTGGCGATGACGCCGGGATCTTTTGGCTCATCCCCGCATTTTTCCAGTAATTCGTGCAATTCATTGCCGAACTGTTCATGGTGTTTCTTAGAATCGAGAAGTAAAGCGCGAAGTTTCTGGTCTTCTACATTTTCCAACACCTCATCAATGGAATAGACTGCCATCTGGGCACCGGAATTACATTCCCTCAGTAAATAAATTGTGTCGTTCGTTGTCATTTAAATCCTCCTAATTTACCTCCCATAGGTTCAGGTAAAATAAATTTCTATGGGAAAGTATTTCCGCAATGGCAATAAAATATGTATTCGAGTAGAAATTACTCCATTTATCTGCTAAAATGCAAAGCAATAAAAATGCCCAGATACCAGAAAATTAGGCATAAGAGCAAAAACGTAATTTTTTCTTAAAATTTACGCTGTTTTCACACAATGACAGAGAAAAAATGTATAATTAATCTACAAGACAAAAAAGGCAGGCTTATATTCTAAAAAATGAGACATAATTGCCTGTCTGATTCCATACTTTAACACAAGAGGAGGAAAATCCTCTGCCTGCCAAAGGGCAGTCATTTTCCTTCGGAAAACAAGGAGGATATGCTATGGATAATTTAAGCACATTTATGGTTGTAGCAGTCGTTGTAGTTCTTGTCATACTGCTTTTGGCGGTAGGATATGTGAAGGCACCGCCGGATATGGCCTATATCATTTCCGGTATCAAGAAGAAATCCAAAGTGGTCATTGGAAAGGCGAGTATCCGCATCCCGTTTTTTGAGCGTCTGGATAAGCTGAACCTGCGCCTCATTCCCATTGACGTAAAAACCAGCAATGCAGTACCCACCGCTGATTATATCAATATTAATGTGGATGCCACCGTCAACGTCAAGATCAGTAATAACCCGGAGAAGCTTCGCCTGGCAGCGGAGAACTTCCTGAACAAAAATACAGAGTACATAGCCGGAGTGGCAAGAGAAGTTCTGGAAGGTAATGTACGTGAAATTGTAGGCCGTATGAAATTAGAGGAGATGGTTTCCGACCGTCAGAAATTTGCCAATCTGGTAAAAGAAAATGCAGAGCCCGATCTGGCAGCCATGGGACTTGATATTATCAGCTTTAATGTACAGAATTTCGTGGACGGCAACGAAGTCATTGAGAACCTGGGTATCGACAATATCGTTAAGATTAAAAAGGCAGCAGCCATCGCGAGAGCTGAAAGCGAACGAGACATCAAAGTGGCGCAGGCTTCCGCAGACAAAGAATCCAACGATGCGGCAGTAGCAGCCCAGACGGAAATTGCGAAGAAACAAAACGAGCTGGCCATCAAGAAATCTGAACTCCAGATGGAAGCAGACACCAAGAAAGCTATGGCAGATGCTGCTTATGCCATCCAGAAGGAGGAACAGCGTAAGACCATCGAGATTACCACTGCCAATGCAGACATCGCAAAGCAGGAACGTGAAATCGAGTTAAAACAGAAGGAAGTTGCGGTAAAAGAGCAGGCCTTGGAAGCAGAAATTAAGAAACAGGCGGAAGCAGACAAATACGCAGCACAGCAGAAAGCCGATGCAGTGCTCTATCAGCGCCAGAAAGACGCGGAGGCAAAGCAGTTCGAGGCGCAGCGTGAAGCGGAGGCGAGAAAGGCTCAGGCAGAGGCAGACCGTTACGCGAAGGAGCAGGAGGCAGCCGGTATCCGTGCAGTCGGAGAGGCAGAAGCATCCGCAATTCATGCAAAGGGTATCGCGGAAGCAGAGGCTATGGAGAAAAAGGCAGAAGCATACGCGAAGTACAACAAGGCTGCTGTGGCAGAGATGATGATTAAAGTGCTTCCGGATATTGCAGGCAAGATTGCAGAGCCGCTGGGACAGATTGATAAAATCACAATTATCGGCGGAGAAGGCAGCAACGGCGTGGACCAGGTGGCAAGTAATGTGCCGGTGGTCATGGCCAAGGTGTTTGAGAGTATGAAGGAAGCAACTGGAATTGATTTGGCAGATATTATTAATGCGGATTCCTATGATGCACAGGTGAACCGCAACATCAATTTGACCGGATTGGATTCGGTTAATCTGGTGGTAAAGGACGAGACAGTTAAGAGTGCTCCGGATACGGAGGCGTAAGTTTCTATCTATTCATTACTTTCAATCAGAACCGCTCACTCGCATAGCGAACAAGTTCGCTTTGTGGTTCGTGCACGCGCAGAGCGAATTTATTCGCTCTGCTGTTCACAGCATGTGTGCATCAGCTAACGCGAGAATTTTAACTTCAGAGGTAACTGTTCAGTACCTTCACAGTTACGACCGCAAGCCCATGAAAATCGCTTCGCGATGGGGGCTTGCTCCTGCAATTTCTACGTTTTCTCACGGACTATGCAGCGAGTGCATAGTCCTGTCCTGAACAGTTACCTTCAGAGCAACGTTGGACGTATAAAGTGAAAAAAG
>JAGASC010000097.1 GCA_017621905.1 Roseburia sp. | reverse complement strand
GGCCGGTGTAACTGTCGATAAGAAAGAACACCCAATCAAAAAGGCTTACTATGCAGGAGCAGAGCAGCTGATTGCTGTTGACCTTCCAGGTGCATACTCCATGTCACCATTTACAAGTGAAGAGAGTATCACAAGCTCTTATGTGAAAAAAGAGAACCCCGATGTTATCATCAATATCGTGGATGCTACTAACTTAAGCCGCAGTCTTTTCTTCACAACACAGCTGTTGGAGCTGGAGATCCCTGTGGTTGTAGCGCTGAATAAGAATGATATTAACGAGAAGAAAGAAACAAAAATTGATGAAGCTGCATTGTCCAGGACTCTTGGATGTCCGGTGGTGAAGACTGTTTCCACCTCTTCCGATGGTTTAAAGGCAGTAGTTGAGGCGGCCGTAGCCCAGGTAAATACTTTGCAGAAAGCGCCTTACAGCCAGGGCGATGTTGACCTGACTGATAAAAAAGCGGTAGAAGCTGCTGATCGTAAGCGTTTCGAGTATGTAAACAAGATCGTTAAAAAGGTTGAAACACGTAAAGTTTTGACAAAAGATAAGAATGTGGGAGATAAGATTGATGCTGTTCTGACAAACAAATGGCTGGGTATTCCAATTTTCGCCGTTGTGATGTTGTTGGTATTCCAGATTTCTCAGGCCTGGGTAGGTCCTTTCATTGCAGACACTCTGGTAGCATGGCTGGAAACCTTCCAGGAATGGATTGGCGGCCTGATGGAAAACGTATCACCGCTGTTATATGCACTGGTGGTAGATGGTATGATCGGCGGTGTGATTGCCGTAATCGGTTTCCTTCCACTCGTTATGGTAATGTACTTCCTGATCGCTATTCTGGAAGACTGCGGTTATATGGCCCGTGTTGCGGTTGTGCTTGACCCGATTTTCAAGAAAGTCGGTCTGTCCGGTAAGTCCGTGATTCCTTTTGTTATCGGTATCGGATGTGCAGTTCCGGGTATTATGGCAAGCCGTACCATCCGTAACGAACGTGAGCGTCGCGCAACTGCTATGTTGACACCGTTTATGCCTTGTGGTGCAAAGATTCCGGTTATTTCTCTCTTTGCCGGTGCATTCTTTGACAATGCAGGCTGGGTCAGCACAATGATGTATTTTACCGGTATCGTATTAATTTTCCTGTGCGCTCTGTTAATCAACAGAATCACAGGTTATAAGGCAAGAAAATCTTTCTTTATCATTGAGCTGCCTGAGTACAAGATTCCAAGTCTGTGGGGCGCATTCAAATCCATGTGCGACCGTGGTTGGGCATACATAAAGAAAGCAGCTACCATTATCCTGTTATGTAACACAGTAGTGCAGATCATGCAGACCTTTAACTGGAAGTTCCAGGTTGCTGAAACTGCAGATTCCTCCATTCTTGCATTGATTGCAGGACCATTCGCTTACCTGTTAGTTCCGATTGTTGGTGTATTAAGCTGGCAGTTGGCAGCTGCAGCCGTTACCGGTTTTATTGCAAAAGAGAACGTAGTTGGTACTCTGGCTGTTTGCTTTGTAGGACTCGAAAACCTGATTGATACAGAAGAACTTGCTCTTATGGAAGGTGCCGGTGCTGAGGTTGCCGGTGTCATGGCTATCACAAAGGTTGCTGCGCTTGCATATCTGATGTTCAACCTTTATACACCGCCTTGCTTTGCTGCAATCGGTGCTATGAACTCAGAAATGAAGAGTGGAAAGTGGCTCTGGGGAGGAATCGGTCTCCAGTTGGGCGTAGGTTTTACTGTAGGTTATCTGATATACACAATTGGTACTCTGTTTACTGCACCGTCCATGCTTAATGTGGGAGCTGCTATTGGCGGATTGATTGCTATCGTGGTTATGGTTGGTGTCGTAATTGCACTGATCCGCAATACCGACAAGAACCTGAAAGCAGAATATGCCCTGGGCAAGTAAGATATGGAGAATAGCATTGTTGTTGGAATATTGATTATTGTTGTTTTCATTAGTATCCGTTCGACTGTGAAGCACTTTGCAGGTCGGAGTGGTTGCTGTGGCGGAGGGGGCTACAGGCCCAAAAAGAAAAAACTGTCCAACGTAATATACCATAAAACCTTTCGGGTGGAAGGCATGCATTGTGACCATTGTAAAACGCGGGTAGAGGAAGTAGTCAACGATATAAAAGGTGTCGCAGGAAAAGTAGACCTGAAAAAAGGGGAACTTACCATATCTTACGAGGAAGATGTTGATGATGAACTGATTAAGAGCAGAATCGAAAGAGCCGGATATACCGTAACTTCTATCAGATAGACTGCTGATTTATCTATTCTGAATCATGAATGTCAAATTCTTTTTTCATAACATATTGGAGAAATGCCTGCAGCGGTTTTGAAATCCACTTGTTCCGGTGATAGATCAGCTGCTTCCAAATTTCGATTTCAAAATCAATCACATCCAGATAGACAAGTTTTCCTTGCCGGATTTTTTTATCCGTCACAAAATCCGGCAAAAAGGAAATCCCCACACCTTTTTCCAAAGCGGTGGTAATAATGTCAGTTCTGCCGATTTCAAGCACCGGATGGATTTCGATAGACATTTGTGCCAGTATCTCATCAAAAACCCGGCGGTAGCCCATCTTTTTTTCAGTGAGAAGGAAGGGCTGGTCTAAGATATCCCGTATGGAGAGATTTTCCCTGCCCGCAAAAGGGGAGTGTACGCTGGTAACAAAATGTGTGTGAATGCGTTCTTCCTTTGCAATAATATAATCTTTATGATAGACATGGCTGTCCAAGGTAAAAATGACGTCAGCCTCATTGTGGTCTAAAATGCGAAACATGTCATCGGTATCAGCGGTGGAAAATTTTAATGATATTTTGGGATAATGCTGATAAAAATCCTGGTAATTTCGAGTCATCATCATTTCACAGATAGAGTCGGGTGTTACGATGTGAACGTGACCGGACAATTCCTGGGAAGTGCTCAGATTTTCCTTGAATTCCTCTGTAAGATGATGGATCTGCTGTGCATAGGAAAGCACCTGCCGCCCTTTTTCCGTCAGGCTGATGGTGTGATTGATTCGTTCAAAAAGCATACAATCCAGTTCAGTCTCCAGTTGTTTGATTTGAAAAGATATGGTGGACTGGGAATAACCAAGTACTTTGGCCGCTTTCGAAAAACTGTTCAGCTCTGCAACGTGAACAAAGGTAATTAAATTTCTGATTTCCATAGTGCCCCCCTAAATATAATTATAATGTAAGATAACGATTAAAAATATTGATAACGCATATCTAAATTATCAATTTTATTAATGCTGAATATTATTATATACTAGATGCTAACAAATGACAAATTTTTTTGGAGGGGTATACAATGCCAGAGATAAAATTTTATAATCGTGAACCGATACCAATGGAGATGCACAAGGTAAAAATCGTGCAAAAACTGAACTTACTGCCGGCGAGAGAAAGATTGGCGAAAATGAAAGAGGCAGGCTTTAATACATTTCTGCTGCACAATGGCGATATTTTCATGGATATGCTGACAGATTCCGGCGTGAATGCTATGAGTGATAACATGCAGTCTGCCATGCTACGCGCAGATGATGCTTATGCGGGCAGTGAAACCTTCTATCGAATGAGAGAAAAGTTAGAGGAGATTTTCGGGATTAAATATTTACTTCCGGCGCATCAGGGACGCGCATGCGAGCATATTATTGCGCAGCATTTCGTAAAACCGGGCAGCTGTGTCATTATGAACTACCACTTCACAACTTCGAAAGCCCATGTGACCCGTTTGGGTGGGCGTGTGGAAGAACTTGTGAAGGATGAAGGGCTGATTTCTAAGAGCACCTTGCCTTTTAAGGGCAATATTGACTTGGATAAGGTAAAAGCCTGCATTGAGCGGGAAGGTGCAGAGAATATCGCGTACATGAGACTGGAGGCAGGAACGAATCTGATCGGTGGACAGCCTATCTCCTATGAAAATATGAAAGAAGCAACAGAGCTGGCAAAGTCATATGGAATCGTGACGCTTCTGGACGCATCCCTGCTTCAGGATAACCTGTATTTTATCAAGACAAGAGAAGCGTCCATGAAAGACAAATCCATTCGCGAAATCACCAGAATGATTGCGGATTTGTTTGATATGATTTATTTTTCCGGTCGTAAGTTCGGCTTTGGCCGTGGAGGCGGAATTCTGGTTCGTGATGAGAAGATGTTCCATGAAATGGAAGATTACATTACCATGTTTGAAGGATTTCTGACTTACGGCGGCATGTCTGTGAAGGAAATGGAGGCAATGATTATCGGTTTCGAGGAGACCATGGATTTGGATATTATTTCCCAAGGACCGCAGTTCATCGATCATTGTGTGAAGGAATTAGACAAATATGGTGTGCCGATGATTACACCGGGTGGGGGCTTAGGTGCCCATATCGACGCAAGAGAAGTAGTCAGTCATATTCCGTCCGAAGAGTATCCGGCGGGATCTCTGGTGGCTGCATTATATCTCTGTGGCGGTATCCGCGGAATGGAGCGCGGAACCTTATCCGAAGAACGTAATCCGGACGGAACAGAGCACATTGCATCCGTGGAAATGGTTCGTTTGGCATTCCCGCGCAGAGTGTTTACCTTGTCCCAGACAGAATACGTGATCGACAGAGTAAAATGGCTGTATGACCATAGAGAATTAATTGGCGGTCTTAGGTTTGTGCATGAGCCGAAGACATTACGTTTCTTTACCGGCAGATTGGAGGCTGTGTCCGACTGGCCGGAAAAATTGGTTGAAGCGTATATTGCAGAGTTTGGAGAGGATCAAT
>JAGASC010000096.1 GCA_017621905.1 Roseburia sp. | reverse complement strand
TACATGCTTCGGCAGCACCATAAATCTATTCCGCATGGGAGTTTCGTAAAACTGATGCACACATGCAGTAAACTGCATGGCGCGTGTACGAACCGCTCAGCGAGTGAGCGGTTCTGATTGAAAATAGTGAATAGATAGAAAAGAAAAAAAGACCGATGCCATGCGATGGGCGCAAAATCGGTCAGACGCAAAAGAAAGGGACAATATATGGATATGGACATCGATATTTTTGAGCAGTTTCCGGACAAGGAGACATTTGATAAATATTGGGCGGAGGATTATGTGCCGGTAACCTACGAGGATGTGCGGGAGGTCTACGAAGATTTTGTGAAATCCGTGGACGGTCACATCTATCTTTCCGATTATGAGGAGAATGGATGTATTTCCAAGGCGGATTTCAAGGAAAACCTTACCCAGGCGGCACAGTTTACCTTTGAGGACACCCTTACAGAAGCATTTTACGACAAGAATCCGGAGCTTTACGAGACAGCTTTTGCCATTTATGAGGAAGCGCAGATGACCGGACAGGGCGATGCCGGCGTGGCACAGATTTTTCACGATACCTTCCGTCAGCTTTACGAAGAATTTTTGGACCGCCTGTTCGATGAGGTGCTTGCATAATGGCAACACTTGGAATTCCACAGAATACCATTGCGGTGTTACAAAAATATAATTTTAATTTTCAGAAAAAATTTGGACAGAACTTCCTGATCGACACCCATGTACTGGAAAAGATTATTGATGCTTCCGGCATTACAAAAGATGATTTTGTGCTGGAAATCGGCCCCGGCATCGGTACCATGACCCAGTATCTCTGTGAAAACGCCAGAGAAGTAGTAGCGGTAGAGATTGACAAAAATCTGATTCCGATTCTGGAAGACACATTAAGCGCATATGATAATGTGACGGTGATCAACGAGGATATCTTAAAGCTGGACATCAATCAGCTTGCCAAGGAGCGAAATGGAGGCAATCCCATCAAAGTGGTGGCGAATCTGCCTTATTACATTACGACGCCGATTATTATGGGGCTTTTCGAGAGCCATGTGCCCATCGACAGCATTACCATCATGGTCCAGAAAGAAGTGGCAGATCGGATGCAGGTGGGACCGGGAACAAAAGATTATGGCGCCCTTTCTCTGGCGGTGCAATATTATGCAAAACCGGAGATTATCGCCAACGTTCCCCCGAACTGCTTTATGCCCCGGCCCAATGTGGGCAGTGCGGTAATCCGCTTGACAAAGCATACAGAAGTTCCGGTGCAGGTGGAAGACGAAAAATTGATGTTTCGCCTGATACGGGCGTCTTTTAATCAACGGCGAAAGACCTTGGCCAACGGTCTTAACAATGCTCCGGACATTCATCTCTCCAAGGAAGCCATTCAGGAGAGCATTGAAGAGCTTGGCGTTCCGGTGACCATCCGCGGGGAGGCACTGACGTTAGAGCAGTTTGCGGAGTTAGCCAATATTATAAAAAGAAAAATAAAATAGCGAAGATAAAACAGCTGACAAGAAAAAATTTTAAAATAAAAAAAATCAGGAGGAGTAAGAGTGGAAGAAAACAGAAATGAACAGCCGCGGACCTACGGCGAGGAATCCAAAATGTATGAACAGAGTGGATATGGCCAGCCGGCAAACAATGGACCAAAGGATGTTAATCAGCAGGGCGGCGATTCCAATCAGCAACCCGGTGGCTACAATCAGAACGGCAATTACAGTCAGCCAGATTACAGCCAGAACGGCAATTACGGTCAGCCAGATTACAGCCAAAACGGCAATTACGGTCAGCCAGATTACAGCCAGAGCAGCAATTATGGCCAGCCGGACTATAATCAAAATGGTTACAACCAGGCCGGCGGCTATGGCCAGCCGAATTACGGTCAGCCAAATTATAACCAGCAGAATGGAGGCTACAATCAGCAGTCTTATTACAATCAGCCATATAACCAGAATAACTATAATAACTACAATAACTATAATCAACCCCAGCACAGCCCGGTGACCAATATTTTTAATTATATCCTGATGATCATTTTACCGCTAAATATCATCTTAGGTATGATAATGACGGGCGATATGTTATCCTCCATGACCTACGACAGTCTTATGGACGGCAGCTATGTGTATGATATGATGGGTGGCAGCTATGCTGCATTATCCGGAATCTCTACGTTGCTTTCGCTGGCAGCATTGATCTTTTTTATTGTCGACATTGTGATGGTACACAAGGGAAATTACAAAATTACCGGCTTAATTCTTTTTGCAATTTTCCTGAAACCGGGATATTTTATCTGGCGTGCCCATATCCTTGGACGGAAAAAGGTTGTGCCCATTATTTACACAGTTGCATATGTTCTGTTGAACATAGTATATTTCATCTATGTTTTTTTCATGGCATATTCTATGGTGCTGAATATGACGTATTATATGTATTAAAAGATGACTGAAAATTCCATCGCTAAGAGCGGTTCCCTTTGGGTTTTAGACTACGAAAAATGAATGAGAAATCTCCTTGTTTCATATATTAAATGGACAAGGAGATTTTTTATGAAAAAAAAGCTGGGAAAGAAAATAAATCTGGTTTTATCGCTGATGATCATTGTGGTTTTGCTGCCGCTTTTGGTAACGACAATCTGTCAGCGCATGAAATTGGAAAATCTGTTATCCGGGGGGCTGGAAACCGTTGCCGGGGAAACGGAGGGCGTGGAAGCGGAAGGCACACAAGCGGGACACTTACAAGACGGCACACCGGATGGAGCCGGGACCGAAGCAGAAACAGACACGCAGCACACAAGTGGAGCAAAAACAGATATCTCGGATGTAAACGGAGCAAAAAGTGACACGCAGGAAACCGGTACAGCGGAAGCAGGGACGTCTGACCGTGTCGCAGAAGCGGAAGACAGAGTCCTCGGCATCGTGGCGAAGGAAATCGCTGCATCCAGCAGCCGGGAGGCAATTTTAGCCCAGTCTGTCATTGCGAGGACTAACCTATACGATGCCTGGGACACAGGGACAGCGGAGCCGGAGGGGCTGGAACTTTCAGAAATGCAGGCCCTGTGGGGCGAGGATTTTCAGAAAATTTATCAACGCCTGCGGGAGTGCACGGCAGAAACCGAAGGACAGGTTCTGCTCTGGAATGGCAACTACATTTATGCTGCCTATCATGCCATCAGTGCCGGAACCACCAGGGACATATCCGAACTGTACGAGGAGGTCGATATGCCCTATCTGGAAAATGTGACCTGCCAGGAAGATGCCACCGCAGAGGGATATCTTGGCGTGCTCTACTGGGAAAAAGATGAGTTTCTGGAAAAATGTAAAAAAGCATTTCCCGATGCCGCAGTCGAGAGTATAGAACAGATCACCGTAGAAAAACGAGATACAGCAGGCTACGTACTGAACGTAATGGTAGGGCAAAAGACAGTGACAGGAGAAGAATTTCGTGACAGCTTTGCGCTGAATTCCGCCTGTTTTTCCATTACAGATTTGGGAGAACAGGTACGTATCGTGACCAAAGGTCTGGGCCACGGAGTCGGCTTAAGCCAGTACACCGCAGTCCGGATGGCACTGGAAGGAAAGGATTATCAGGAAATTCTGGAATATTTTTACCCGGGAACTGAGCTTGGTACCGCAGAAAAAACGTAACAGTGAAGGTATCTGAACTGTTATAAAAAAACAAGTAAAGAGTCAAATTTTCACAAAAAAAACGGTATAAACCATCCAAATCAGGCAACAATATAGTTAAAAATAAATGATGGATGGTGAAATGTTATGAAAAAGAAGGGATGGACCGCCTCTTTACGGCGGAAACAATATGTAATCGCAGGAGCATTGGTGGTGATTGCTGCAATTGGGACAACCGTTTACTACAGCAGCACCCAGGAAAAAGAACGGGAGCAGTTAGAGTCAGAGCTGGCGGAGGAAATCGGCCAGGAGACCGCACAGACAGAAGACGTTGCCGCCGGAGATATGGATACGGAGCAGGAAGCCGCAGAGGCGTCCGGTCTGATTCCGCCGAAACAGACGGATAATACGGCTGTGGTAGAGACCAGCGAAGTGGCTGAACTCGAGGAAGAAATAAAAACGGAAGAAGCGGAAGAAACCGATCAGACAGAGGAGACCCAGGTACAGCAGACCACCGCTTCCCAGACCAAAACACTGCATTTTGCACCGGAGGATGGTATTCTCTGGCCTATGGAAGGAAACGTAATTATCAATTACAGTATGGACTCCACCGTATATTTTCCCACGCTGGATCAATACAAATACAACCCTGCAGTTATTATCGAGGGTGAGGTGAACGACAAGGTCTATTCTGTAGCAAAAGGCAAGGTTACGTCCATTGAAAATGATGAAGTGACCGGCTGCACCATGACAGTGGACTTAGGGGATGGCTATCAGGCAATCTATGGCCAGTTGAAAGAACTGAATTTTGAAGTGGGCGATTACGTGGAGGCGGGACATGTGCTGGGCTTCGTCAGTGAGCCGACCAAATATTTTTCCGTGGAGGGCAGCAATCTTTACTTTGAACTGCAAAAAGACGGAACCCCGGTTGACCCGGTAGAGTTTTTTACGGAATAAAGGTAACTGTTGTCGTAATTATGAAGGTACTGAATGATTACGAATAAATAAAAAAAGGGGCAACATTTGAAGGAAGCGGCATAGAATATAAGGTAATGAAAAAATCCGCGATCGAGTCCTTACACTTCCACAAAGGAGTAGTGTTACCGGATGCGTTGCAATATGGGTAAGATACTTTTCTATCGATTGCTTTTCATATGATCTGCCCCTGGCTGCTTCGGCAGACAGCCTGACCCGGTGTCAGGTTGGGGTTACATAGTTTCTGTATCGTTTCTGTACCCGTCTTCGCATTGACAAAAGAAAAAGGGCGTGATATAGTACAGTTGCTGTTCATGCGGGAAGTGTGAAAAGCAGGCATGATGCGATATGAATTCATGACAATAGAAGGTTTGCGAAGTGTATTTTCAATTGTTTGACGACAAGGTTTAAGGGCGCATAGCAGATGTTACGCGCCCTATCATTTTGCTTTAGAATAAAAAGCGGGATTCTATTTCGTGATAATAGATAGATTGCAGAGCATGCAATTAGTAAATTTGTGGTAACTGTGGAGAAGCGAAACAGTGTAACAGTTACAATTTATGAGAAACAGAAAGGAAATAAATGGAAACAATCAGATTTAACGAACTAAACTTATACCCGCAGATACTGCGGGCAATCGAAGAAATGGGCTTTGAGGAGGCAACACCGATCCAGAGCCAGGCAATTCCGGTCATGATGTCGGGAGTGGATGTCATCGGACAAGCCCAGACGGGAACCGGAAAAACAGCCACCTTTGGCATTCCGGTACTGCACAAGGTGGACGGAGAAAGCAGGCAGACTCAGGTACTCATCCTTTCCCCTACCAGAGAGCTTGCCATTCAGGTGGCAGATGAAATTAGAAGACTGGCAAAATATATGCATGGAGTGAAGGTCCTGCCTATCTACGGCGGACAGGAAATCAGCAGACAGATTAAGGCATTAAAGGGTGGCGTACAGATTATCGTCGGTACTCCGGGCCGTGTGATGGACCATCTCCGCAGAAAAACCATCCGCTGTGAAGCAGTGAACACCATCGTTTTAGACGAAGCAGATGAAATGTTAAACATGGGCTTCCGTGAGGATATCGAGACGATTTTGCAGTATGTTCCGGAGGAAGGCCGCCAGACGGTGCTGTTTTCCGCTACCATGCCAAAGCCGATTCTGGATATTACAAAAAAATACCAGCACGACGCTGTGACTATCAAAGTGGTGAAAAAAGACCTGACGGTGCCAAGCATCGAGCAGTACTACTATGACGTAAAGCGAAACGATAAAATTGACGTATTGACCAGATTGTTAGACTACTACAATCCGAAGCTTTCCCTGATATTCTGCAACACCAAGCACATGGTGGACGAGCTGACCGAGGAACTGCAGGGACGTGGATATTTCGCAGAAGGACTGCACGGCGACATGAAACAGGTTCAGAGAGACCGTGTCATGAAGGGCTTCCGTACCGGAAAAACAGAGATTCTGGTGGCAACAGACGTGGCGGCCAGAGGTATCGATGTGGACGACGTGGAGGCGGTATTTAACTACGATATTCCACAGGATGACGAATATTATGTACATCGTATCGGCCGTACCGGACGTGCCGGCCGTACCGGACGTGCTTTTACCTTTGTAAAAGGAAAAGAGGTCTACAAACTAAAAGACATCATGCGCTACTGCAAGACCAAAATCGTGGCAATGCCGATTCCGTCCACCGATGATGTGGCCCAGATAAAGGCTGAGAAGGTCATGGAAGGAATTGTCCGTATCATTGACGAGGAAAATTTGCAGGACACCATCAACATCATTGAACGCCAGATCAACGAGTCAGATTATACAGCCATGGACATTGCAGCAGCTTTCTTGAAGCAGGCACTTGGCAAGGTAAATCTGGACAACGATAAGGACGATACACCGAATTTTGAAAATACCGGAGCGGAAGAAGGCATGGTACGACTTTTTGTCAATATCGGGAAAAAGGATCAGATAAGACCGGGAGATATCTTAGGTGCTGTTGCCGGAGAATCCGGCATGCCGGGCAAGCTGGTGGGCGCTATTGATATGTACGATAAATATACCTTCGTGGAGGTGCCAAGAGAGTATGGCCACGAGGTGTTAGAGGCCATGAAAAACGCTAAAATCAAAGGTCGTTCGGTAAATATGGAGCCGGCGAACCAGAAATAAATTCGGAAGGCAGGGAAACGTAAAGTATGCACAGCTTTCTGCCTTACAATCCACAGCATTCATCAGAGTTTTGAAAAAGATAAGCGTCAAAAAAGCAACCGCCCCTTGCCAAAGGAATAAGGTTGCTTTTTGAATTATATATATCTTTTCCCATAACCAGGAAATAACCGATAGGGCACATGCCTACGGAATTATCTGTAATTTGTTCCAGGCGGATGCCTCTAAGGAAGTGTGCCGTTATCTGGAAATGTGAATAGAAAAATATTGTTGGAAATGAAAAATATGACATGATTTAGATAAAATTTTATGCGAAATACAATAAAATTGCGTCCAAAATTGCTATAAATGAAACAAAACATTGCATTGCTAATAAAAGCGAGTATAATATAAAGTACAAAAGGAATAGATAATACCTAAAATTTCAAAAGGGGCAAATGACATGGTTAAGTATATTGAAAATGTAAATGCGTATATAACACAAATGAAAATCAAGCAGACGTATATAAGTCTTAAATCGGGTATTAACACAAGTACGTTGTCACGCATTTTAAATGGCAGCCGGGAAGTGAGCATTTCAGAAATGGAAAAAATTTCAAGTGCCTTAGGAGAGAAAGTAGAATATTTTTTAAATGAAAATTTTTCAGTACCGGAAATTCCAAAAGCAATATCAAATAGTATCGTTTTTTACGCCGGCGAACCAAGCAAAGAACAGGAGCAGTTTGCCATGCAGCTGCTGGAACTGTTTGAAAACGTGGATGAAGTATTAAGTGCCAAAGGACGTTTTATGAATGTGATTGGAGAGTGATGCCATGGATATCGATCGCTTTAAACAAATAATAAACTATAGCAATGCAAATAAAAAATCTATTGGAGCCAATGTAAATGATTTTTATAGCAAAATGAATATGGAGCAAGAGCTTCTTAATTTGATGCAAATAGTCAGACCTTTATTTTTAGAAAAAGGATACCTTATCATTGAGCTGCCTTTTTCAGACAAAGAAATTGGTGCATTCTGCTATAAAGGAGATGCTATAGGATATACAGTTCTGAATTCGTCACTGCCCAAAGTGAACGTCAATTTTGCTTTATGCCATGAGATATATCATATTTTTTATCAGGAAACGGAGATTAAAACAAAAGTAGATTTATTAAGTGAGCATTACTATGAACATGAAGAAGAATTTGCGGCAAATTTGTTTGCAGGCATGTTATTGATGCCGGAGAAAAGCTATAAATTTATGTTTCGCAAGTTTAATAATGAAACGCAGACTGCAGACAACAAGCTGGCCGTTCTGGCAAAATTAATGAGTTATTTTCAAGTTCCGTATATGGCAGCATTGATTCGATGCTATGAATTAGATTTGCTGGAGTCGGGAGAACTGCTGGAAAAGCTGATACAGATTGACCATGCGACAATTAGAAATCAGTTTACCAGCTTGTGGCTGGATGATGCTATTCTAAAAGCTACAAGAAAAGATGATTATTCTAAATTAGAAGAATTAGTAAAGCTTACAGGGAAAGATTCCCTGGAAAAGGCGTATTTAAATGAAAGAACGCTAAAAAAAGTTTTACAGAATATGTGTGCAATATACGATGCAATAAAGGGGGAGTAGTACATGGAGAGAAATTATGTAGAAACTCCTCATAATTTTCAGGAAATCAATTCGTATGTAATAACGGAAAAAGCACAAATTGTGCAGGAGGTCCTATGTGCAGAAAAGTGCTTCTTTTATGACACCTGTTCTTTTCGAAAACATGCAAACATGGCAAAGCCGGAATGTTTTTTTGAATATGTAAAGCGGCATCAGGGAATCATTTTTATTACCAGGTGCGTTTTGATGGAATTGGCTTCCATAAGCGGAAATTTGAATCTGGAATATATCGCATATGTGAAAAGAATGCATGCAGCGGGGATAAAAGTATTGGTTGCATTTGAAGAATATGTTTTTGACATTATGAATGTGTGTTTTACGACATATGCAGCAATTAATAACTATCTTTCCTGGGCTGTAAGGATGGTAAAGCATCCCACGAGTACAATACAGGAGACTTTAAAGAAGGATGAAAAGCTTTTTGAAGAGGTCATAAAACTTGATGATATAACAGATGGCACTTTGTATAAGCGTTTTTTTGTGTCGGTCAGAGCCGACAAAAAATCGGATGATAATCTGGGGGAAGAGCTAATTGCAATATGTATTCATATATTGTCTCATATGATAGGCGAAAAAGATGGGAAGTTTTGCGTAATAACGGAAGACAAAGGGGCCATTGGTATGATAGACCATGTGTTTCAAAAAACAAATGCGCTGTATAGAGGGAAAAAAATCATTATATATAGTACGCCTAAATTGGTACAACATATGTATGTCGAAAAAATATTGACTGAAAAACAGCAGATTGAAGAAATGCTGAGAGGTGGAAACAATTCAGGGAACATAATTGTATGGGGGACTGAGTTGTATGATATAAAAAACAGAGAGATATCCATTAGCTGTAGCGAACTTGCGGAAAAAATTGCGACGCCGAACGGGATACATATCGTCTATTAATATTGAATCAGTACAGAACCTATTCATGGGTTCTAATTAAAAAGAGTATAGAAGAAGAGTGACGAAGAGAAGCTGCCAATTACGACAGCTTCTTTTACAACGCATCAAATCATAATCATTTCGCTTATTGGCATCGTAGTCAACAGGTATACGGGAAGGAAAAAGCGACTATTTTAAGTTTTGTTTGTACTGAGCAGGTGTGAACCCCATATATTTTTTGTATAGACGATAAAAATTAGGATAGTTGTGAAATCCCACTTGATAACTGGCCTGCTCTAATGAATAATTTTGACTTACCAGCTGATTAAAAGCAACCAGTCGTCTGCGGATGAGATATTCCCATATCGTTGTTCCTACATATTTTTACCGAGTGCGGATGCTGCTTTGTTCGTCTAGGAAGAGATGGAGAGCATGTTCCCCAAAAGAAGAGCAGTCATATCGAAGTAGAGGTTTGCGAGACAGCATCTTATCGACACAGGGGGATTCTGGAAGGAGATTGATTATGAGAGTTTTGGTAATTGGTGGAACCGGACATATTGGGGTACAGATATAGCCAATGTAATGGTATTTCGATACTATCCATCTGGAACAGGAGCATTTCATGAAATGTGGCTGCAGCGCAAAAGGAATACTGTGCAGTTGCTTGAAAAAAGTTCCTTGCGGGTATCGGCGGAGCTAAAAGCAACCGGACAAACCCTGGAAAAGGATATGTTGCTTGACCCGATGCGATATGCAGATTGTGGAGGAGGATTTCCTTTGCGCATGAAGAATGGCTGTATCTTTGGGTTTGTCGGTGTCTCGGGTCTGGCTGATACGGTTGACCATGCGGCCTTAATTGGCGGTCTGGATCGTTTTTTTTGTCGTCATGGATACATATAGCTGCTCGGAATCCTAAGAAGTGAAAAGTAGCATAGAGTACGTAATTTTTTAGCTGTTTTTTTTGAGACCAAGATTAGGAACTTATAAATTCCAGTGTAGAGAGAGTAAAATAGAGAAGGTCTGAAAGCCTTATAAAATGAGGGCTAAAGATTGGAGCTGCACGCTAATTACTTAGTGTGACAGCTCTTTTTTCAACTTCATCAAATCTTAATTATTTCACTTCTTTTAACTTCATAAAGATTCCGTTACAATAATACCATGATCATAATATCTCCAGGGTCTCAAACGGTGTCCCGGAGCGAATAGAGGAGTAGGAAAATGTACAACATACTGGTATGTGACGATGAAAAGGATATTGTATCCGCACTGAAAATCTACCTGACCGCCGACGGGTATCAGGTATTCGAAGCTTATAGCGGAAAGCAGGCAGTGGAAATCCTGTCAAAAGAAGAAATCCACCTGGTGCTCATGGACATCATGATGCCGGAGATGGACGGCATATCCGCCATGGTAAAAATCCGGGAAAAAAGCAACGTTCCGGTGATTTTGCTGACAGCAAAAAGTGAAGACACAGACAAGGTCATGGGCCTTACCGTGGGCGCAGACGATTATGTGACCAAGCCCTTTAATACAGTGGAGCTGCAGGCCAGGGTAAAATCTCAGCTGCGCCGCTATATGCAGCTGGGCGGCGGCAACGTGAAGCAGGACACCATCTGTATTGGCGGTATCGAGTTAGATGACCGGACCAAAGAAGTGACCCTGGACGGAGAACCGGTGTCACTGACACGGACCGAATATGACATCCTAAAACTTTTGATGGCAAATCCCGGAAAAGTATATTCGCCGAACCAGATCTATGAACTGGTGTGGGGAGACAATCCCTACGGTACCGAGAATACGGTAGCAGTACATATCAGGCACCTGCGGGAAAAGTTAGAGTACAACCCGGCAGAGCCCCGCTACCTGAAAGTAGTCTGGGGACGGGGATATAAAATCGAGGGTTAGGTGTATTTCGACAGATAAAGCAGGTAAGCAAAAAGTTGGGAACGGTTTCGATGCACTGGAGGAGGCCTGAAAAGAATTGTGCAGGAAGGTCGGAGAATATAAAGGAGGAGGAAGAAGGAAGCATGAATAATAAGATAAAGGGCAGTTATTTGGCCAAGACTTTTGCCTGGATCGGGATTACCCTCAGCGGAGTCATCTTTGCAGGAAGCATTTTTGGCGCCTATCTGCTGTGGCAGTCCGATATCTATAATATGACGGAAGAGGAGGCCTGGGAGCAGACGGCGGAAGCTGTGAGCTATAAATATGCGGTGATGGCGCTGGCAGATATGGATGAGCCGGCAAATGACAAATTCCTGGACACCCATTTTCGCTATGGAGTTATAGAAGGAGAGTCACTGCGGGGACGGGATTTAAACAGTGACAGCACCTATGTAGAACGCAATTTTACCGACCGGGTGACGGAGGACGACTTATATTTGAAACGCTATTATATAGGGGAAGCCACAAAGTTTCGGTATACGCCGTCGAAGGGAATTTTCGGAGAATACTGGATGGTCACAGATCCGGACAGTTATACATACAGCACAGAGTGCTATGGAATATACTATAATGAGGGCAATGGTATTTTTTATTATGAAACCAGTGATGCCATTTATCCGGTGCAATATGTGGAAATAGATCTGCTTACAGAGAATGAACAGCAGTGGTATCGGTATGCCTTGCAATATTACTTTGATATGGAAATGTATCAAATGCTCGGGGTAACTGGAATTTCCTATTCCGCAGATACAACTTCCGCCAATGACCAGACTGTGACGTCGACTGAGGTGCCGATTACGGACTATGGCATGGGTGTGTCTAATCTGACGGAGGAGACCGAGCCATCGGTCGGGGCTCGTATTTCTGACGAAACTATGGCAATGGTGGAGACTGCAGATGGTATGGTCTTCGATTCAGGCGAAATCGACCTGGAAGAGTTTTCACCCGAAGTCGCGGCAATTTTAATGCAGGAATATATCACATTTGACACGCTGGAATATGCCGGAGCCACCTGGCGTCTGGCGGCAGCCGATGATGGAATATTTTCCGGGGAGGTGCAGCGGGTAGCGCCGGGTTACCTGGAGGGTAAGGAGATTACAACGGAGACCGATTATTATCTGCAGACAGACCGTATTCTAAAAATCCATCATACCGAGAGCGCTGAAACAAAGGCCTACATGGTGGTCTGCCAGCTTCCGGAACTGTCAGAAGTCACGGGAAAATTCAGCGACGGCGACCTCTTTGTGCAGGCCCACACGCTGGTCTCCCTGCTGCTTCATCTGCGTTACAGTATCTACCTTATCATGTTTGTGGCCCTGGCCCTGTTTCTTTTTTGCTTCGTATTTCTGGTTGCGGCAGCAGGACACCGGAAGGGAAGAACGGAAATCGTGGAGTCGGGATTGGATTTGCTGCCGCTGGAAATCTGCCTGGGAGCGGTACTTTTTCTTGAAATAATGATGGTCTGGATATTGGATGAATGTTCCTACCGATTGCAGGATATGCCCTTTATTGTCCTGTTTGGTTTTGGGCTTCTTTGCATGTTCTGGCTGGCCCTGGCAACCGTGTTAAGCGTTGCAGTGCGGATCAAATGCAGACGTTTCTGGAAAAATACAGTGGTTTACCGGATGATATCTCTTTTGGGACGGCTGCTGCGGAGCCTTGCGGAAAGCCTGCCCATGCTGTGGAAGGCAATCGGCCTGATGGTCATCATTTTTGGCGTTGAATTTATAAATGTCATATTTATGATTGATCGGCGCAGCGGTTCTTCGTTTCTCTTCTGGTTCGTTGGAAAGAGCGCACTGCTGTTTTTGGCTGGCATGTGCATTCGGCAGATGTGGCAGCTGCAAAAAGGCGGACAGAGAATCGCAGAAGGTGATTTAAGCCACCAAGTGGACACCGGAAAGCTTCACGGAGAGTTCAGAAAACACGGGGAGCATTTAAACAGCATCAGCAGCGGAATGTCCCGCGCCGTGGATGAGCGGCTGAAAAGCGAGCGCTTTAAGACTGAGCTGATCACGAATGTTTCCCACGACATCAAAACACCGCTGACATCTATTATCAACTATGTAGACCTGTTGGAAAAAGAAGAGCTGCAAAATGAGAAAGCGTCAGAATATCTGGAGGTCCTGGATCGCCAGTCCAACCGGCTGAAAAAGCTGATCGAAGACCTGATGGAGGCCTCCAAGGCGTCTACGGGAAATCTGGCGGTGAACCTGGAACGCCTGGAAGCCGGTGTGTTTTTGGTACAGACGGTAGGAGAATATGAAGAAAAGACCAGAGAAAAGGATCTGGAACTTTTGATCCGAAAACCGGAGGAGCCGGTCTATATCATGGCGGATGGCAGGCATTTTTGGCGGGTCATTGACAACCTGATGAATAACATCTGTAAATATGCTCAGCCCGGAACCAGAGTTTATATTAACATAGAACTGCGCGGAGAAAAAGTATACCTTGTTTTTCGGAATACCTCCAAATACCCGCTGAATATTACCAGCGAGGAGCTGATGGAGCGTTTTGTGCGGGGAGATGCTTCCCGAAATACAGAGGGCAATGGACTTGGCCTCTCCATTGCCAGAAGTCTGATGGAATTGATGGGCGGAAGCTTTGCCCTGTATGTGGATGGCGACCTATTCAAAGTAGAACTTGGATTTGAGAAAATATAAATAATCTAAGGAATTCATTAAATTACCGGCAGTCACATTGTGATTTTGCCGGTAATTTGCTATATTGTAACTATTCAGAGCCAAGGCAATTGATACATAAATTCATGAGCCAAGCTCGCTTGAACGCATGAATTTATGTATCAATTTCTTTGGCGAGAAGCCTCAAGCCCGGAAATTCGAAGAATTTTCAGGCTTGGATCTGAATAGTTACAATCAGTTTACCCATATGGAGGAAAATATGAGCGCATTTGTATCATTTCAGCATGTAGATAAAATTTATAAGACCGGTGAGGTGGAAATATCGGCGTTAAAGGATGTTAATTTTGAAATCGAAAAAGGAGAGTTCTGCGTTATCGTGGGAACTTCCGGAGCCGGAAAGACCACGATATTGAATATTTTGGGAGGCATGGATACGCTGACGAGAGGGCAGGTATTTCTGGACGGTGAGGAGATATCCAAATATGATAAGCATCAGCTGACTTCTTATCGCCGTCACGATATCGGTTTTGTGTTCCAGTTTTACAATTTGGTGCAAAACCTGACCGCCCTTGAAAACGTGGAACTGGCAGCGCAAATCTGTAAGGAGCCGTTGGACGCGGCAACGGTGCTGAACGAGGTTGGATTATCGGAGCGTCTTTTGAATTTCCCGGCTCAGCTTTCCGGTGGTGAACAGCAGCGAGTTGCCATTGCAAGAGCATTGGCAAAAAATCCGAAGCTTCTTTTGTGCGATGAACCTACAGGAGCGCTGGATTACAATACGGGAAAAGCGGTCTTAAAACTTTTACAGGATACCTGCCGTAAAAAAGGAAAGACTGTGGTAGTCATTACACATAATCAGGCACTCACAGCCATGGCGGATCGTATCATAACGGTGAAGAACGGAACTGTGGTTAAGATGGTAAAAAATGAAAATATTGTGGATATCGCAGACATCGAGTGGTAAATCTGTGAGTAACGGTAAAATTTTAGTGCCGGTTTATCCTGGTAAGGAAAGGTATGGAATACAGTCAGTAAGATGAAATCAACAGTATGGAAATCAACATTTCGAGAGATAAAACAAAGCCTCGGGCGATTCCTTGCAATTCTTGCAATTGTGGCCCTGGGCGTTGGATTTTTGTCAGGTCTTAAAGCAACGCAGCCTGCAATGCTTCAGACTGTGCAAAAATTCTATGACAATACAAATTTTTACGATTACCGTCTGCTTTCCACGGTGGGGTTTGGCAAAGAGGATGTTGCGGCCTTCCGTGAAAAAGAGGGAGTAGAGGCGGCAGAGGGAGCGGTACAGTTTGATATTTTGTGCGACAGCACCGGGGGAAGTACGCGGGTGCTCAAAGCCCACAGCATCACGGAGGAAGTCAATCAGCTCATGGTGATTTCGGGCCGGCTGCCGGAAAGCCCAAATGAGTGTGTAGTGGATGCGGAATTGTACGATGAATCCTGGATTGGGAAAAAGATAAAATTGTCTGCAACGAATGCAGAAGATGATCTGGAGCACTTTTCTTATGAGGAATATGTGATTACAGGAACGGTAAGATCACCTCTTTATATCCAGTTTGAACGGGGAACCACATCTCTGGGAAACGGTAAAGTGAGCGGTTTTATGTTCCTTTTGCCGGAAGGTTTTGCGGAGGATTATTACACGGAAATCTATGTGGCTTTCGACCACAATTTTGCCATGTACAGCGACGAGTATAAGGAATACATAGACGCCCGTCAGGAGGACTGGGAGACGGTCACGCTGGCAGTGGCCAAGGATCGCTATGTGACGGTGAAGACGGATGCCGAGAAAGAGCTGGCAGAGGGAAAGGAAGAGCTGGCCGAAAAGCAGGGCGAAGCGGAAGAAGAACTGGCGGATGCCAAAAAGCAGTTAGATGACGCGGCGAAGCAGATTGCTGACGGTGAAAAGCAGCTGGCAGATGCCAAAGCGGAAATGGAGACGGCGCCGGAAACGCTGGCAAAAAAAGAGGCAGAGCTGGAAGCGGCAGAGCAGACAATTAAGGAGGCGGAATCTCAGCTTGATATGGGAGAAATTGCGCTTGGCCTTGGAATGGCGCAGGGAATGGGGCAGATTTCCGATGCCCTGAGCAGCTTCCAGAGCATTGATCTGAGCAGCTTCGGTCTGGGGCAGAGTACCGGGGATTCGGGGCAGGCGAGCAGCGGTATCTCTTCCGATGCGTTGGGAAGTCTGTCGGATGCAGAACAACAGCTGTCGGATGCGAAGCAGCAGATTGCAGATGGCAGAGCACAAATCGAGGCAGCTAAAAAGCAGATTGAGGACGGTAAGGCGGCGATTGCAGAGGCAAAGCAGCAGCTGGAGGATGGTAAAAAAGAGATTGCGAAGAGCGAATTGGAACTGGCGGACGCAAAGAAGCAATATGAGGAAGGCCTGAAGGAGTACGAGGAAGGGCTGGAAGAATTCAATACTCAGATTGCGGATGCGAAGCAGAAGATTGCTGACGGGGAGAAAGCGTTAGCAGAGTTGGAGGAGCCGGATGCTTATGTGCTGGGCAGGGATACCAATGTGGGTTATGTCTGCTTTGAAAGCGATTCCTCTATTGTGGATGGTATTGCCAATGTATTTCCATTGTTCTTCTTTTTGGTAGCGGCGCTGGTATGTATCACCACCATGAACCGTATGGTAGAGGAGCAGAGAACGCAGATCGGTGTGTTAAAGGCATTGGGCTACAGCGAGCGGACAATTATGTCAAAATATATTTTCTACTCCGGTTCCGCAGCAGTGATAGGCTGTATCGTAGGATTTTTCGGAGGCACCCTGTTGTTCCCCCGGGTCATTTGGTACGCGTACGGAATGCTTTATAAGGTGGATTCCCTGGTATATATCTTTGAATGGAAGATGGCGCTTATTTCGTTGGCGGCAGCTTTAGCCTGCTCGGTGGGAACTACATGGATCTCCTGCCGGCATGAGCTTACGCAGGTGGCGGCACAGCTGATGCGTCCGAAGGCACCGAAGGCCGGAAAACGTGTCGTTTTAGAGCGAATCCCCTTTATCTGGAAGCGGCTGAAGTTTTTGCAGAAGGTTTCGGTGCGAAATATTCTGCGCTATAAAAAGCGATTTTTCATGATGATCGTGGGAATCAGCGGGTGCAGCGCACTGCTGGTTACCGGGTTTGGTGTGCGGGATTCCATTAAGGATGTGGCGACCCAGCAGTTTACGGAGATTCAGACCTTTGATTTGAGCGTGGCATACTCCAAGCCGATCAATGAGGCGATGGAGCAGGAATTATCTGACATCGCAGACCAGGGTGTCAGTGCGTATACCTTTGCAATGGAAACTACGGTGGATTTGAAGACGAATAAGGGGACCAAGGATATCAATATGGTGGTGCTGAATGCGGATATGGACAGTACACCCTTTGTAAATTTCCATACCACGGGCAAGGAGCCAATTGAAAATCCTGCGTTGGGTGAGGCTGTCATTTCCCATAAGATTGCAGACCAATATGGCATTGGAGTAGGAGATACTATTACGCTGCGGGACGATGATATGCGGACGATTCAGGTGGAAATCAGCGGAATCTTTCAGAATTTTGTGTATAATTATGTTTATATTTCCTCAGATACCTATACAGATCAGCTGGGAGAAGCGCCGGAGTACAAGACGGCTTATGTGAATCTCGAAGAAGATGCGGATGGACACCTTATCAGCACGGTCATTATGAATTCCGCGGATGTGGCATCGGTGAGTGTCAGCAAAGATACGATGGACCGTTTTTCTTCCATGATGAAAAGTCTGGATCTGATTGTGTTCGTTATTATCTTAAGTGCAGCAGGGCTGGCATTTATCGTACTTTATAATTTGACGAATATCAACATCACAGAGCGTGTACGGGAGATTGCCACCATCAAAGTGCTGGGCTTTTACGAGAAGGAGACGGCAGCCTATGTTTTCCGGGAAAATAATATTCTGGCCTTCCTGGGGGCTATGGTGGGCCTGGTGCTCGGGTATGCCCTGCATCAGTTCGTGATGTCACAGATTAATGTGGATATGGTAACTTTTGATGTGCATATCAAACCGATCAGCTATGTATATAGTGTGATAATGACGTTGTTATTTGCGTTTCTTGTGAATCAGACGATGAAGAAAAAAATTGATCAGGTCAGCATGACGGAATCCTTAAAGAGTGTGGATTAGGGGTTATTTTTCATAGGGTATTGGCTGCGCTAGGGTATTGACTAACGTTTGGAAAGTAGAACGTGGGAATAAAAAAAGTGTATAGAATGCAAAAAGAGAGTTGCACATTAACGTGCGAAAGTGTTATAGTAGAGATATAAAAAATTCGTTGATACTGGGGCAGCATTTTGGCCGAAGAGCCAGGACGATTTGTGTGCAACTCTAAAAGAAGCTGCTGATAGCAGAATGGAGCGAAGCTTTAAGAGAGGCGGATATCGCGGAAGGATTTGTGCGTAACCCCGGGAAGCAGATAGGGAAAGGGAGTTGATGAGTATGTCAAGAATCATAACAATCGGAAGAGAATTTGGAAGCGGCGGACGTGAGGTAGGAAAGCGTTTAGCTGACGAGTTGGGCATTGCATATTATGATAATGAAATTATTACAGAGATTGCCAAGCGCACCCAGCTGGCGGAGGGCTATGTACAGCACGTGATGGAAAACAGTCCTTCTACCCTGATACCGATTACCATCGGAAGAACCTTTTACATGGGCGTAGATCCGGTGTTCGAGCAGAACAATGTGATTTACCGGGAACAGAGCCGTCTGGTGCAGGAACTGGCGGAAAAATCAGACTGTGTTATCGTAGGAAGAAGTGCCGATTACATTCTGCGGGACAAAAATCCGCTCCGCCTGTTTATTTACGCAGAGATGCAGCATAAGATGGAACGATGCAGAAAGCGTGCACCGGAGCATGAGCATTTTACGGATAAGGAAATGAAGCGCCACATTCAGGATGTGGATAAAAGAAGAGGAAAATATTACCAGTTCTTTACCGGGCAGACCTGGGGGGATAAGCTGAATTATGATTTGTGTATTAACACTTCCAACACACCGATTCCTGAGGTGGTAAAAGTAATTGCCAAATTGGTGAAATAATAGGATAATTGAAAAAGGTAACTTTGAGATACCAAACAGTGATAAAAGCATTTGCAGGATATAGTTCCAATATAAAAAGGGCATCCTGTGAATGCTTTTTTTGAAATAGGAAAATGTGCCCTTTTCATTCTGATATCGCGTTGGTTGATTTTATATCGCAAAATATCGCAACACTCCATTGCGAAAGAGTTTCATTCTGCGTATACTTGTGGTAAGAAAAAGGTAATGTGAAAATGTAGTACTACCGTAAAAAAACCAGCATTTGTCAGATAGTAAATTCAAGTCGGAGAGGAGGAAATGTGGGGGCACTCACAGCATATTATGATGAATACAAGTACATTAAACTTATCTGAAAATATTATCCGCCTGCGCAGGGCCAAAGGAGTGACGCAGGAGGAGCTTGCCAATTTTATCGGGGTTACCAAGGCATCTGTTTCAAAATGGGAAACAGGGGTTTCCCAAACTTAAAGATACCACC
>JAGASC010000095.1 GCA_017621905.1 Roseburia sp. | reverse complement strand
TATTCCAACGCTTTCACAATTTTTGCCCATATTCTCTCAGCAATCTTTTCCATGCCCAAATCTCCCGGATGGTTTGCAACACCTTCATGCTCAAAAAACCCTACCGCCTTCATCTCGTCCATCTCTCCAAGGTCTCCTAACTCTGCAAGAGGCATATCATGCTCCCTGGCAAACTCACGAATCGTCTCATCGCCGCAATGATGCCAGAAACCTGTCGTTATCACAGCTTTCGCATTTCCGGATGGATTGAGATACGCAAGAAGCTTTTCTAATTCTGATTTAAAAATTTCTGGATCCCATCCATCAAATGAGCAATTTTCAATAAAACGCAAAATAATGATATCTGCATCGAAATCATGCGCACTTCTGTAAACCTCATAGAACTTTTCCATCCCTTCCTTGTACCCACGCTCCCAGGCAGCCACCTGGCATATACAGTAAGCCGCATCATTTTGAACGTTATCCATTTTGGCTATCAGCCGATGGACATAATCTTTGTCTTTCGATGATGCCGCCATTCCCCAGTCGTTATGCCAACCGATATCCTGTGCTATGCCGTGGCGTGTAATGGAATTTCCCACGAACAAAACTCTGATTCCTTTCCCTTCCGGGTTCTCAAAGGAAACAAAGGCAGACTCTTTTAACTGATTTGTCGCTTTTACGGTATTTTTCCCGATTTGCTCATATGTAGCCTCTTCGTTTATCCTACTCATATTCTTTCCTCCAAAAAACTTATGATTTGTGAACTATCTGCCAACGTTATATCACGGAAAATCCGGAAAACATATACATTCTTCCTTCCGTATTATTTACTCCAGGCAAATATAAAAATTCCAATTACACACAGTACCATACCAGCCATTTGCGTCTTTGTCATCTTTTCATGATATGCCACCCGTGCCATAATGGCGGACAGGAAGATACTGAGCGCCGTGCCCAGAGGCGAAGTAATCGTAATTGGAAGCACCACTGCCGTAATTAAATTAATGATGTAACATAAGCCGCTAATCGCAGAAGCGCCTATGGCATATCCAAAAGACATTCCGGATAATTTTTGCATCTCTCCCCCATTCTTCTTCGTATCATAGAGAAGAAACAGCCCAAATACCACGGAACGAATGATTCCCACCCACAAACTGTAACTGAGCGTATTGACCGTTGCATATGTCTTTTCAACCTGATGCTGCTTCGATAATACACTCGTAAAACTTGATGTAACAGCCGCTAAAACCAAGAGCCATAATACACTCTTATCAATTTTCACCTCTTTACGTACAGTAACTATCAAAACTGAAATTAACATCAAAATAATTGCAATCGCCTGCTCGACCGTAATTCTTTCCTTCAGAAAAAGAATTCCCCATGCACAGGACATGACAATACTTCCAACTGTGGTAAATGTCGTTACTATCGCAATCTGCCCCTTTTCATAGGCTTTCAATGTTCCTACCGTAGCTATTGCCGCACACATGACCGTTGCAAAAGCAAAGACAAGTGAGTATGGGGTCATTTCTAAGCTTTCGTCTGTAAAAAAGAACATAAAAGCGGGAAGCAGCGCTGACGCAATGCCATTGACAATCATGTATACTGCAGTAGCTGACCGCCCTGTCCCGGCTGTCAGCTGATATTTTTTATTCAGATATGTGCCCCACGTTGATAATAAATAGGAGCATGCAAATATCAGATAATATGTATGCATTTATTTATAATCCTCACTTTTGAAGTTCATGCTTTTTACCCCTTTTATTTCCATTAAGGCAATGCTTTCATCGATTTCTGTTCCGTTTACTCTAATCCCAAGCATATTGATATTATAGTACTCGACATTCTCAAGGACTGATTCCAACAAAATCGGGACATTATATTTTTCGCCTATCTTAGGAATTTTTTCATCATAAAATACGTTTATGTTCTTGTAGGTAATATCATGCGCACACGCAATCTGCACCCCGTCAAGATCTATAGGTACCATTTCCAAAGGAATATTCCACTGTTCACACATTTCGGGTGTTCTCCAGCGTCCATTCGATATTCTTATGAGGTGTGGAATACTGATTTTGTCCTGTGCATTATATGCCAAATCATCGGAATGCTGATACTCTCCAGCCGTATCAAATGCATTGTACTCCACATTTATATTTTCATAGAGAATATCAGAAACCTCCGCCGCTTCACCCATTGCAATATCCAAAGCCGCATGTCCGCCTCTTAAAATGTCGCAATTTCGGAATGTAATATGCTTATACTCCCGACAGGCCGTTTCAATTCCGATTTCACAGGTCTTCCCCCAGTCACACCAAAGAACACAATTTTCTATCAGGATATTTTCGTTATTTGTATATGAGTATCTGTCAATCCCTTTTATTGTGATCGTATCGTCAAATGAGTGGATGAAAGAGTTTTTTACGGTTATGTTTTGACTGTTTACAATATCAACCCCATCGGTGTTGTAGTGCCATTGTCCGAAAACCTTTATGTTATCAAACTCTGCATGAAAGCAATGGAAAACATTCACGCACCAGATTGCAGAATCCCGGAAAAGAACACCTTCCACCTTTACATTTTCGCAATCGTAAAATTTTATATTTCCATTGGTAAACGCTTCATAACAACTGTTATCAATCCTTCCTTCACAGGAATCGTCAAAAAGACCATTTCCGAACACTTTTATATTTTTAGCATTTTCAGCAAAGATAGAACCGAACACAAGAGCATCTTTATCAACGTATACACTTTCATTATCTTTTAACCTGATCTTTCCGGGCATGTGTATGCCGGGTCCAAAATAGTATGTAACCGAAGCTTTATCATCACATACCACTGGCTTACTGTTGAAAATACACAAGCAGTGATGATAGCTGTCTGTTTCCAATACAAAGTTTCCGTTTTCTTTCAGGATAAAGGTTATCTCGCCCTTTTTCTCCTCATGGCTGATCTGCTTTGAATAGGGCTTTATTAATATTTTTTCGTGAGGCCTGTTTGCAATTACTTTTATCTCAATTGCCTCATCACTGATAATATTCACAAACGAAGAAAGCTCTGTCTGATTTCCCGGACGCTGGAACCCGGGCCATACACGGTTAAATGGGTATTTTGAAATGCGGTAGGTATATACCGGTATTTCAGTTCCATTTACAAACACACGATAGTCTTTGGAGATTGGTTCTACATATTTAAATATTGATTTGGTATAATCATGTTCAAATTTTGAATATGTATACATATTTAAGTATCCTCTCTTTTCTTACTACATTTTTTTATATAGCTTATATCTTATAGAAACGGCTCTAATGCAGTATTTTTTTCTGGACGCACTCAACCTTTCACAGATCCAACCATAACTCCCTTTACAAAATATTTTTGCACAAAAGGATAGGCAATCAGCATCGGCAAAGACGCAATACCATTTTTTCTGCTCTCCTTCCCGGTTTTCATTACAAAATCCTCAATATCAAAATCAATTATCCACGTTCTGATCTGTATACGACAGACGACATTTTGTAAACGGATGCTTGCGTCATCTGCATGCCTTTTTTCTTCAATCATCCTTTGTATGAATCTGGCATCCTCCACGTGAAATATTTCTTTTTCTATTCTTTTACACCTCCCAACGTCAATCCGCCCATGATATACTTCTGCAGGAAGAAGAAGAGAATGATTGGCGGTACAATGGAAAATACGATTCCCACAAGCTGCTCATCAATGGAATATTTCTGACCGATTGACATATTATAAATTGCCAGCATAACCGTCTTCTTTTTATTGTCAGTCAGGATCAGGTAAGGGAACATGAAATCTCCCCAGCATCCTGTCATGGTGAAAATCGCGTCCACGGAGATAATCGGCACACTGAGCGGCAAGATAATCTTTGTAAAAATTTTAGCTTTACCAGCTCCATCCAGTGTAGCTGCTTCTACCAGAGCTCTCGGGATGCTGTCAAAAAAGTTTTTATAGAGTAATATCTGAAAAGCATTAGCGCCTGAGCTAAACCACATGGGCCAGTATGTATTTGTCAGATTCCAATGCGTTATGGGCATGTCCACCATATTCTGAAAGGAAGCCACAAAACTTAAAGTGCTCGGAAGCAGCATTGTCCACAAAATAAGCGTTGCATATAATGCGGAGCCTCTTGGTTTTAAACAACTAATCACATATCCAGCCAGGCCATTGCTCAATATAGAAAATAGAATACTTCCGATGATAATCTTGAAAGTATTCAGATAATATGTGCCGAAATCCAGATTGTTCCAGATTTTCACAAACTTGTCAATGCTCCACTCCTCCGGAAAAATCTGGATTGGAATCTGCATAAGCTCCCTGGTCGTCTTAAAGCTTGAAATCAAAATGTAAAGCGGCGGCAACACACATACCAGGGCTACGGTGACCATCAGGACAAACATCGCCCAGTAGATCACCTTATTTCCCGGCTTTTTCATATCCACGAAACTTAAGACTCCTGTCGTTTTACCAGCAAATCTGCTTTTCCCCTTTGTTTCTATTTTCATCACTCTTCCACCTTTCTGGACACAACCTGATAAATCACTGTAAACACTACCAGAATCAGGAAAGTAATGGTACCTACCGCCATTGCACGTCCTACTTGAAAATATGTGAATGCATAATTATAACTGTTCAGCATCAGTGTCATTGACGCATTGTTCGGTCCTCCTGCCGTCATAGCCAACGGCTCCTGCATCACCTGGAACACGCCGATAATCTGCCGAATCAGCATCAGCAGCAAAAGACTCTTCATCTCCGGAAACTGGATATATCGGATTTTCTGAAAAAATCCTGCCCCGTCTATGCTGGCCGCTTCATAAAGTTCTTGGCTGATTCCCTGAAGGGACGCCAGATAAATCAGCATGGTGCCACCAAAGCCCCTCCATGTCATCGTGATAACAATCAACGGAATAACCAGATCCGGATTCTGCAGCCACTGACTAGGTTCAAATCCTAAAAACACGCGGATTGCATTCAGTATCCCATTCTCGCCCGGTTCAAAAAGAAACTTCCACATCAGGGACGCCGCCATTCCCGGAACCATCACCGGAAAATAGCAAAAGAAGCGGAATGCTGATTTTGCATGCACCATTTCATTGACCATAACTGCTACCACATACGGAAAAAGATAACCGATCACCAGAGACCAAAATACATAAAGAGCGGTATTTTTCAGTGTCTTCAGAAATCCCGAATTAGTAACCACGTTCTTATAGTTTTCCAGTCCAATGAATTCGACCGTGTCAAAGCCCCGCGTCTCATAAAAGGACATCCGGGTCGTAGACACCAGCGGCTCCCACACCATTAAAAGCAGCAGGAACACGGACGGTATCAGAAAAACCCACGCGTTCATCTCCCTCCTGCCTGTGTTCAATATCTTTCTTATTTTTTGCATATCGTTTCATCCTATCTTTTTTAAAAAAACCGAAATCCTCAAAGCAGATTTCGGTTTTTTATTCATTTCAATTTACTTCTTTCCATATCAACTTCTGGATTCGCATTTCCGGATTAATTGGCATTGTCCAGATAATCCCTCTGGAAATTATATGCCGCTTCTGAAAGAAGAGCCTGGCAATCTGCATCTTCATTAGTCAGCACTTCCTGTATCACGGCATCCAGTGCAGCATACAGCTCCTGCGCATTTACCGGAGGCTCCGGCGTGATTCCTGCTCCAGGATTTTCAGCATAGGGCCAGAGTCTCAGATCTACATTCGCGTATTTTGCATCAATCTCTTTCTGCTTTATTGTAACCTCAGCGTCATCTCCCCAAATTGTCAGACCTCCCGCACCTACTATCCAATCCATATCGGATATTTCTTTCACACTCGCTTCATAATTTGCAACTGCATCTTCATCCATGCTTGGAGAATTCCCACTAAACTCCATCCATTTCAGGCATGCGTCCTGCTGTTCCGGAGTCGTTCCCACAGCCATCATGTATATATCTCCGCCCATCTGACTCATCTGTCCTGCAGGCCCTGACGGAATTGTTGTCATGGCGATGCTGTCCTTGCTCATACCTGTCAAACTAATAATCGAATTTGCATATGGTTGGTGGCAAATACCCATAGCTACCTGGTCGGTTCCGAACTTTTCGGTCCATGCTGTCAGGTCACCAATTACATTGTCCGGCATGACATTATATTTCCATTTCAAGTCTTTTAAGTACTGTAACGCTGCTACGCCTTCTTCACTGTCAAAGGTAGCTACCCATTTGCCGTCTTCCTGCGTTTCATATACTCCGCCGAAGCACCAGAAGATATTAGAGAAGATCCATCCGCCCTGGTTATTGGTAACTGGAATCATAAAGCCTGCTTTTCCTGTTTTTTCCTTGATGGCAACGGCTGTTTCCGCCACTTCGTCCCAGGTAGTCGGAAACAGAGGAACTCCCTCCTCGTCCACCAGTCCTGCCTCTTTGAAGAGATTTACGTTGCAGTAAAGCCCCATACTGTATGCAGATTGCGGAACACCGTAAATCCTTCCGTCTTTGGTAACAAGGTCCAGCACATCCTGTTCCATGTTTCCCGCGAAAATGCTGTTATTAAAAATCTCTGTAATATCAGCTGCATAACCTGCCGTGATGATTTTGTCCGCTTCTGTGAAAAATGTTTGGAATAAATCCGGAAGCTGTCCTGCCGCGGCCTTTGCCAGGAAAGTATCTACCCCATACCCATATTCATCCGTTTCGACAGTGATGTACGGATATTTCTCCTCAAAAGCTTCTCTTTGTTTTTCCCTTAATGCATACGTGTCGTTGTCCTTGGAAGGCCAATTACCAATGGTGATGGTAACCGGTTCCGGCTCCTGTGACTCCTCTCCCACAGAAGTGTCCTGTTTGTCTTCTGTACTTGTCTGTTTGTCTTCTGTACTTGTCTGCTTGTCACCTGAGACCTGATTAGTCTCCCCTCCGCATCCTGCCAACAGTGATGCGGTCACGGTAATGGTCAATAAGCAACTAATGATTTTCTTTTTCATTTGAATACCTCCTAATGTAATAAGTTTGCAAATCTCTTCCAGAGATTCTTGATGCTTTCATTATATCCTCCCCCAAAGATTTTGGCTATTTGACGATTCTGCTATAGGGTGGAGAAAAATGCTGAAAATGTTATCTTGATCTCCTGCGCTCTTTCCCCCTCTTCTCCCCTCTATTCGACAATCCTGCAAAACTTCAACAATTCTGCTTCACGTCTTATTTTCCACAATTTTCATTTGAAAAGTCACACTGCTGACTATATAATAGAAGTATAACTCCGTAATAACGAATGATAGAAAGGTAAGGCAGAAATCATGTATCAAATGTTGGTCGCAGATGATGAATACTATATCCGGTTCGGAATCGCCAATGTCATCGACTGGGCTTCCATTGACATCGAAATCGTCGGGGAAGCAGAAAATGGTATTCAGGCACTTGAATTGGCAAAGCAAACACAACCGGATCTCATTCTTCTTGACATATGTATGCCGCTTCAGAACGGGCTGGAGCTGATGAAACAGCTTCGGGAGGAGCATCTGGACTGCGGTATCATCATACTCAGTGGCTATGACGAATTCGAATACGCACAGCAGTGTTTCCAATACGGCGTTCTGGATTATCTGCTAAAGCCCATCGACAAACAAAAGCTGAAGGATACCGTGGTCAAAGCCTGTCTCACAAGACGTAACCAGAGAAGCCTGCAGAACTATCAGCATTTTGTACAGCAGGAGCATCCCTCCCTCTGCAATCAGTTTCTTCAGAATTTACTGCTGGGGCATCTTGATGATACCAAAAAAATAAAGGAAAAAATAGACTTCTTACATATTCCGATACTGGAAGGCTGCTATCAGGTTCTCTACATCAGGCTGGATGATTACAATCTTCTTGAAAGTCAGCTGACTCTCGATGAGCTTCGTTGGCTGAAAGAACAGCTTCAAACGCATTTGGAAAGTTGTTTTTCACTGAGCAAAAGCTTCATGGGAACCTTTACCCAGTTGTCGGCTGACGAATGGGGCGTTCTTCTCTCCTTCACAGCAGCCTCCGCTGCCGAGGATCAGGACAAGCAGCTTCACGCCTGTGTGGATTTATTTTTCTCGAAGCTTGAAACAGCCACCACACATACCGTGTCCATCAGCATCAGCCCGATGTCGAAAGAATTGACAGATCTGCCGGAGCTGTACCAAAATGCACGCCGCTCAAACCGGAAATTTATTCCCTGCAAAAACAGTGTCATCTGGCCCGGCAACGCCGCCTCACAGGTATCCCGCTCCGAAATACAGGGAATTTTGAATTTTGTGTTCAACCATTACAGTGAACCCATTACCATACAGCAGGTCGCAGATGCCCTGTACATCAGCCCTTCCTATTTGATGCACCTGTTCAAAAGCTGCACGGGCAAGACCTTCAACACCTTCCTGATGGAATACCGTATGGAAAAGGCCATGGAATTACTGCAAACTTCCGGCATACAGATTCAAGCCGTAGCACAGGCAGTGGGCTATTCCGATGTGAAATATTTTAACAAGCTGTTTAAAAAACATACCTCTTTAACACCCAGTGAATATATAAAAATACATTATGCAAAATCTTAAACGTATCCTTTCCATTTATATAAGAAAACTGAAAATCGGGACCAGATTTTTTCTGTTTCAAGTGCTGGCCATAGTCATAATTTCTTTCTGCACCATTTTCTATGCCCGCCTAAACATCTCCCGTATTTCTGACCGGTATATTAATCAATATCTCCAGTCCGAACAGAAAATAGTAGCCGACAACCTCTCCATGTATTTGGAGGAGGTTGTCATGCTTTCTCTCCGTTATAAAAACACAGAGGACTTTTATGATATCCTAAAGAACCCGGAATTGTCTGAACCTGAAAGGGCCGCCGCGCTTAAGGAAACCGCTTCCGCCATACAGCCGCTGGTCTCCCGCTCCGTTGCCGGGGCCTACCTGCTCGATTACGACCAGCATATCTACCTCTTAAACGGGGCTTCCAGTCTGCCACAGCCCGATCCGACCATAACAGAGCAGGTTTCCGACAGTCCTTACTATCACATCGGCAAGGTATGCCACGATGCCGACGGAAACTATTATATTCCTGTCGGCATGCGATTCTATAACTTTTACACATTCCAGGAAATAGGCACTCTTTTGTTCTATCTCCCACAGGAATCCATTGTATCGGTTTTTGATGAACTGTTCCCCGGATCCGGTATTACTCTCCTGACAGATGCGGATGGAATCATCCTGGCTCACAGTGATACCTCCTACATTGGAAAATCCATTGGGGATCTGGGAATTCAATTGTCGGACCCCTATTCCGCTGTGCAGCAGACACCCATAGACGGGCAGGTTTCTTTTATCGCCATAACCTCTTTGAGCAGGGCTTCCAGCCGTATTGGTTTTTCCTGGCGTCTGATTACGATACTCCCCTGCCATGTTCTGTATGACACGCTCCAACAGCTGCAGCGCCTGTTGATGCTCATTGCTTATCTGATCGTGCTGGTGGCAGCCCTGCTTTCCTTCCACCTGTCCAAAAGGCTGACCGGTTCCATCAAACGACTCAGCAATAAGCTTCGGAATCTGGGAGAACACACTTTAAATTCTTTTCTTGACCAAACTCCACGGGATGAGCTCTGGGATTTAGAACAGGGATATAACGAAATGGTTGTGCGGATCAACGAGCTGCTGGAAAAGAACAAGCAGGAACAGATTAAGAAAAGAGAACTGGAATTTACTGCACTGCAGGCACAAATCAATCCCCATTTTTTATATAATACATTAGATACCATCGGCTGGATCGCTGCCCTCAAAGACCAGCCCGAAGTAGAACAGATGGTAATGGAGCTGTCACGTTTCTTCCGCCTCAGCCTGCACAAAGGAGATCTGTTTATTCCTCTTGAGGATGAACTGGGCATTGTATCCAGCTATCTGAACATTGAACAGCTCCGCAATCCCGGCAAATTTGATGTAAGCTATGATGTCCAGCCGGATCTGATGCAGATCATGATGCCAAAGCTTATTCTGCAGCCTTTGGTGGAAAATGCCGTAAAGCACGGCGTTTCGCAGACCAGCCGCCACGGTCTGATTACCGTCCGCGGATATCATATTGAGGACGATATCTATCTGGAAGTTACCGATAATGGCCTTGGCATCCAGAACAAAGAGACACAATTACCCGAAAGCGGATACGGGCTGAGAAACATCCGTGAACGGATTCAGCTGGAATATGGTAAAGACTACGGGCTGACCATAGACTCCCGTGAACAGGAAGGGACAACGGTACAGATACACATTCATTTTAAAAAAACTGTTGTATGAATCAAAATGGATCGTGTTTATCCGCATATAGGAAATAAAATGTAGTTAACGAAAGGATAAAACATGAGGCAATACGAGAGAAAACTGAAGTGGACCATTATTCTTTTCCTTGGGACGTTTGCTCTGATGATCAACCTGGCAACGTTTTATATCATTACCACTTCCATAAATAATAATTTTATAGAGCTGTCTCAAACTCACATGGATCATCAGTATGAGAACTGCCAGCAGAGAATGTCGGTGATAGAACAGCAATTCATTTCGCTGGCCGACAGTGCTCAGCTGAAATCCGCTATTGAAAGCGATAATTCAGATCCGGTGGAGAAGAAGCTTTCGAATATTTATCAAAGCACCCAGGGAATCCTATCATTGGCAGTCTATGTTTTAAAGGATGGACATATGGAATATCTGGCAGGAAATGGGCAATTTCAGTATCTTGACAGGGACTTTGATGAAATTGCAGAACATGTCATTCTCGATGAGACAGAACCGGACTGGTATATTCTGCAGGAAGAAAAAAGTATGGGGTTTTTGTGCCCCATTCATATAGAAGAAAGACAGGAAGGATGCCTATTTGTGAAGTTCAGCATAGACAGCTTTATGTCGGAAATTGAGAACAAGGAGTCATACGATTTCTGGGAAGAGCATCTGGCAGTTTCAGTCGGGGAGCTTGTGTGGACAGATGATGCTGCATACTGGGCTCAAACGGATACCGCCAGCTGGGAAGAACAATACGCTTACAGAACCAATCGACAGACACTTCTGTCCTCCAGGGCAATGACACAGACCGGGGCAAACTTGATTCAGACAGTTACTCTGAAAATGGAAAAACAATACCGAACGATAGCCCTTGGATTAGCAGTTCTGCTTGTAATAAGCTTGTTTGGAATCTATATCGGAGCGAATAAGCTTGTCGGAAACATTATTGCGGTATTGGTAAATCTGAAACAGAAAATGGAGCAAATACACTAAGGCAAGTCCAGATTGATACATCTTTTTCAAAACCTAGTTTCAATTATTATGTATCTTTTTCAGCTTCTGCATCAAGCATTTCAGCTAACAATTGTTTTCGATGCTCCTTATCAGTTGTCATACGGCTCAAATCCTCCATGCGTTTTTCTTTCATTAACATATCTATCAACCTTGCCATTTGCTCTTCCACGCTTTCGCTCACTTTCTGAGTGACCTCATCTGTTACTTTCTGCTTTTCAATCGCTCCACGTTTGAATGAAGCTCTTTCAGTTCCTCATCAACGGCATTCTCCTCTTTACTATTCTGTATGTAGACAAGAAGGTCTTTTAACGATTTCGTTCCACCCTTCGTGCCACCGGTGTATAGAAATAGCTTCCGTACACCATCATTATACTCAATTTCCGGGAATTCTTCCACCCTATTTTTTACAGAATACATCATGTAATCCATATCAGTTACTGTTCAGAGGCCAACTTGCGATAAACAAACCGATGGTGTAGACTAATCTCAAGTCGAAGCCATCGGTTTTCTTTATCCAAATATCTGGGATACTCTGTCAAATAAATTTGTGTCTTCATTTTGGCGTATCTGAATAAGCATGCTCATACATTGACAGAGATATTCGATGGACTCGAAACCCCTGAACGTCACGGCCTGCTGTTGCTTCCGTTTGTATTGTCTGAGCAACCGCTCGGATTCATTGTTTGTGGCAGGAACCCTGTGATCATGCAGGAATAGCAGGTGATTGGACATATATTCTTTCATCCTCAGATACAGGTTATAACCTTCTTTATAATACTCACTTGCCGGAACGTATCCGTATTCTTCTTTTGCTTTCAGCAGTATCGCCCGGTAGCGCTCTTCAAATCCGCTGACTTTCTCATCATCGGGGAGTGCCCCCTGCGGCAAACGGTTCCGGTAGTGGATCATCTCCTGTATCAGTGCCCGCATTTCTTTGTT
>JAGASC010000094.1 GCA_017621905.1 Roseburia sp. | reverse complement strand
TTTACAATATATTTAAATTCCTCCACAGTTTTTGCTATTCATAATATCCATTTTGCTGGCATACTTGATGTACAGTATCAGCAAAAACAGATCTTGATTTTTTATTTTCATCGGTGTTTGTGTTCTTTTTGTATATGTAATCGTTTCGAACCTGTTGCCACAGTCCGTGCTTTTTGACCCATTCGATTTTTGCAGGTAACTCCATATATCCTTTGGGTTGATATTCCCACGAGTAACTGTTTTGCTTTTTATTGTAACGAATATATTGCTGACGTCCGTCTCTGCACTCGTATATAATGCAGAAATCGCAACTATGCAGAATGCGAGAGTTTACCTTATCCTTTACTTTGATTGTAAGGACACGAGTAGATTCTTCTGTATAATCGTATCTGAAAATAGAATGTCCATAAGGATTGTTAACCTTATCAATACCTCTGTGAAGAATGTTTCGTATTTCTTCGGCAGAATATTTCCCATCGGGGTCATTTACTTCAATATTCACATCGAAATCAAAGCCAGTGTTAGAGTTTCGGTCACGGGTTATCATTTTTCGTTTGCTACTGCCTACGAAGTGATATTGAAATGTAAAATCCTCTCTGACTTCGTCTTGTAATCTATGTATAATTTCAAACAGCTCATCTCTAACGGGTTCCCATTCGTACTTGGGAACATACTCAAAATCGTGCATAATCATAACATCTCCTTCTATCCCAAGCCACCCAAATAGATTTTATTTAATCTAAATCATATCAGTATATATCTATTATATTTAAATGTCAACTATTTCCCAACAATTTTTAAGAGCGTATTGAAGTCCACAATAACGACAAGTCAAGCGGTCATTGTTATGTAAAAGTTGATATTTACTTTACAGCGGTGGGAATGATAGATATTCCTACTGAGCAGGAAATCCTTGCTATGATGGAAGAAATACGGAAAAACCCGCAGGAATTCCGTTTCGTAGCATAAGGGCAAACGAATACAGTGTAACCCATTTTACTGAGTTACACCGTACCTTACCTAAAAAACTTCCTTAACTGGCGTTGCCAAATTACACGCCTTCTCAAGAATCTCAATCAGAGCATTTCCACTGCTCGTATGACTTCTGACCACATCTGCGTTACATTTTTCCGCCTCGCCGACTGCAGAGAGAACCATTTTATGTGAAACGGTATTAGTAAACAGAATAATCAAATCCGGAGAACCGATCTGATTTGCAAGCTTTCCTGACATTTTTGTAAATATTTTTGCCTTACAATTATATTTCCTACATATTTCTCTATACTGACCGACCATTCTGTCATGTCCTCCCACAATAACAACGCTCATATTTTTCTCCTTATCAAATTTTTCAGTTACATCGTCTCTGTTCAGCCATAGGATATTGTCCTGTAGCGTTGCCTGTTTCTACTTAATTAACGTTTTATATTCCGGCCAACTGTCTGCCGAGAGCCTCGCATTCTGCCAGGGCATCTCCATCCGGCGCATCCTGGCATATCAGGCCTTCTCCATTCAGTACAACAGCCCCGGCTCTTTCCATTCTCTCGACCCAGTCACGCATCCACTGGCCGTCTCCCCAGCCATAAGAACCAAAAAGGGCAATGCTCTTTCCTGCCGCAAAGCCTTCCACTTCGACAACAAAGGGCTCCATTTCCATCTCTTCTAACACTTCCGCCCCCATAGCCGGGCAGCCAAGGGCAAAACATTTTGCTTTCTTCAGTTCATCCATACAAATTTCTCCCTTAGAAATTTCTCCCTTAGAAACTTCTCCCACAGAAACGACTGCTGCCTCTCTGCACGCTGCTGCAATCCCGTTTCCAACAGCCTCTGCCATTGCCTGGGTGTTTCCTGACTGTGACCAATATACTACGTAAATTTTATCCATGACTGACCTCCTTGTTTTAAGTTAGCTATAACTAACTTATGTGATAGGATATCACACTTTCTGTAAATAAGCAACTCTTTTTAAAGAGAGAGATTCTCAATAACGTATCTTCAGTTACTGTTCACTCAGGTCTGCACACTTGCTGTCGGGCTGCGTGAGAACATGATTCAGGAGTTGTTTTCTGCTTCGCAAAGCGAATTTGCCGCCGTTTCTATCTATCTTTGATTTATATTTTTATAGCATTTTGACAAAAAACATACTATAATATCTCTAAAAAATGGAGGTGCGCGAATTGGACTATACACATCATTACGAATCACCGTTGGGAGGAATCACACTTGCAAGTGATGGAGAGGCCCTGACAGGATTGTGGTTTGACGGTCAGAAATATTTCTGTGACACGCTTTCGGAAAAACATGAGCAAAAAGACCTGCCGGTTTTTGAACAGGCAGATCAATGGCTGGACATTTATTTCAGCGGAAAAGCGCCTGCTTTTACTCCGCCGTTGTGTATGAAAACAACGCCTTTTCGCAAGGCCGTGTGGGAAATCATGCTCACAATTCCATTCGGACAAACCATGACTTACGGAGAGATTGCGAATCGGATTGCAAGACAAAAAGGTCTTCCAAAGATGTCTGCCCAGGCCGTCGGAGGAGCGGTTGGTCACAATTCCATCTCGCTCATCATTCCCTGCCACAGGGTTGTCGGTACAAACGGAAGTCTGACGGGCTATGCGGGTGGTATTTCCATAAAAGAAAAGCTTCTTATCCTGGAAAAAACAGATATGTCCACTTTTTTCGTCCCCACGAAGGGGACTGCACTATAGCAAAAGAACATCAGGACCTAAGCTTTGCCCGGTTCCAGGGGCCCGTTCGATAAAAATATACCGAAAGCACCATGGCCACCGTCCAGCCCACCGGCCATGCACACCAGATACCGGTTGTTTGGAATTGCATGGAAAGTACCTTCGCCAATACCACTCGAAGAATCAAATCGGTAAAGGTAGCAATCATAAATTTATTCATCACACCGGCCCCTCTTAAAATACCATCCGCAACCAGCTTCGTTGAAACAACAAAATAGAAGGGTGCCAAAATGCACAGGAACTCTATTCCTACATTCATTGCAGTGCCTGTCGGATGATCCAGGAAAATCTTAAGCAGGTATTTACCGCCAAAGAAATATAACGCCGCCAGTGGAATACACAGCATCCATACGATTTTTAACCCGGCACGAAAGCCTTCTTTGACTCTCGGCAGCTTCCCGGCCCCGATATTTTGCGCGGTATAATTTGAAATACCGTTTCCAAGGGTGGTGAAGGACGTAATCACGAGATTATTCAACTTTACCGCAGCCGAATATCCGGCAATGACACTGGAACCAAAACCGTTGATAATTCCCTGAATGATAATATTTCCGATGGAAATAAAGCTTTGCTGCAAAATACTTGGAACCGCAACTGCCGCTATCTTTTTCAACAGTTCCCAGGAAAAAATCTCCGCTTTTTCCCTTGTTTCAATTTGTGCAAACCGCCTGAACACCACTACAATCGCCAAAATACAGCTGACGCCCTGACAGAGGAAGGTAGCCCAGGCCACGCCTGCCACACCCATATCAAAAAGTGTTACGAATAAAATATCTACCGCAATATTAGATGTGGAAGAAACAGCCAGGAACCAAAAAGGTGTCTTAGAGTCCCCCAGTGCGGAAAAGATTCCCGTTGCAACATTGTAAAAAAACATAAAGGGCAATCCCAAAATATAAATATCCAGATATAGCTTGGAATCTGCAAGAATATTGTCAGGTGTATTGATCAGATGCAGAAGGTCCGTACAAAAAATAATCCCTACCGCCATCAGGATAATACACAAAACGCCGCTGGCAATTAAGGTAGTATATACGGCTGTTTTCATCTCTTTAAGCTGTTTTGCACCAAACAACTGCGACACTATCACTGAGCATCCAATATTACATCCAAATGCAAAGGCAATAAAAATCAGCGTAATTTCATAACTGTTGCCAACTGCTGCAAGGGCATCCTCGCCAACAAATTTTCCGGCCACAAAGCTGTCCGCCAGATTGTAGAGCTGCTGAAAAATGATGCTCCCAAAAAGTGGAAGGCAAAATTTCCAAAGAACGGTCTGTGGTTTTCCAATCGTCAAATCTTTGTTCATACTTTTCACTCTTTCTCCTCTTAAGGTATTTGTAATTATTCACAGGTATTTTACATTGACACACACGTACTTTTATACTATAATTCAGCTGTTCCAATATGTAAAATATATAGTTGATATTATTATTATATAAATTTGATATAGTAACAGCAACGTAAGCTGCATGAAAACAAGATCTATTGATATGTGAAAATCTGCAAGTAACGGAAAGGACCTGGATATTAAAATGAACATAAGCTATGATTACTATCGCATTTTCTACTATGTGGCAAAACACAAAAATTTCACGCAGGCTGCTGCCGCGCTGATGAACAACCAGCCCAACATCACCCGAACCATCAAAAATCTGGAATCCGAGCTGGGCTGCACTTTGTTTATCCGCTCCAACCGCGGTGTAACACTCACCCCTGAGGGAGAAAAGCTTTACGCACACATCGCGGCTGCTTTTGAGCACATAGAAACTGCCGAAAAAGAACTGTCTTCTGACCTGAGCCTGCAAAGCGGCATTGTCTCCATTGGTGCAAGCGAAGTGGCACTTCACTGTCTGCTGCTTCCTGTTTTAAAGCAATTCAAACAACAGTACCCGGGCGTGCGCATCCGTGTTTCCAATCACTCCACGCCCCAGGCAATTGCCGCGCTAAAAGACGGACTTGTGGACCTGGCCGTGGTCACAACCCCGCTTGAGCTTCCCAAATATATGCAAAAGACTGTGATTAAAAATATACAGGAAGTTGCTGTAAGCGGCACTGCTTACTCCTTCCTTGCCCAAAAGCAGCTGCCGCTTTCCGAGCTGGCACGATATCCTTTGATCTGCCTGGAGCCCCAGACAACGACCTACGCGTTATATGCAGACTGGTTTGCACAATACGGCCTGTCCCTTGAACCGGACATTGAAGCGGCCACCGCTGACCAGATTTTACCGATGATCAAAAACGACCTTGGCATCGGCTTTGTACCGGAAGAATTTCTGGCCAATGAATCGGAAGCAACGGGAACTTATCGACTGTCCCTGCTGGAAAAAGTCCCCTCGCGCTCTATCTGCCTGCTCAAAAGAACCAACCACTCACTGAGCATTGCTGCAAAAGAATTGGAGAAAAATATTCTGAAATTGACCCAAGGGCTCGTCACCTCAAAATAATTGAAATAGAAATACCAGAAAGTTTCTTCAAAAACCATATTCCTCATTCGTGTAAATGTACTGATGAAAGGCTCGTAAAAATTCTTCCTCCACCTCGGCGAACGAACGCAGACGGTACTCCGGCACCTGCACAATCTGCGGAGGAGTATCAAACAACCGCATACCATTAAAATGTTCAAACTCATAATACAGGCAGGCATCATCGATCCGTTTCACAACCTGGTGCTCCTGCTCTGTCAGGCCGCCGGGCAGATATTTTTCATAAATAACGTCCTGCAGCTGTTTCTCAATCTCCCTGTACTTGGGAAGATTCGCCTTTACCGGCCTTGTGATGTCCGAAAGATATGCCTCACTGGCATCATGAAGCAGGCAAGCCAAAATTTCCCGTCTGCTTCTTCCCTCCGATTTTGCCACACCGGCACAATCCAGGCAATGCTGGGCCACTGAATAAAATTCCCGGTAATGTCCGTTGGCCCGCGTCATAAAGGAAAGCGCATGAGCAATGTCCTCAATTTTGATTGCGTCAATTTCCGGGGCAAGAGGCGCAAACCGCACCCCGGAAACTGTTGTAATATAATCTTTCATCTGCATATTCCTTTTCATAAAACCCTTGCGAAAAACTCCTATACCATTTACAGAACTTTCGACAAAAACTCTTTCAGTCTAGGACTCTTCGGATTTCCGAAAATCTCCTCCGGCGTATCTTCTTCCTGGATTACTCCGTCGCTGATGAACATGACACGGTTAGCCACCTCTCTGGCAAATCCCATCTCATGGGTTACTACCACCATAGTCATGCCCTCCTCCGCCAATTGCTTCATCAGCGCCAGTACCTCGCCCACCATCTCCGGATCCAGCGCCGATGTGGGCTCATCGAAAAGAATAATATCCGGATTCATCGCCAGAGAACGAATAATGGCGATTCGCTGCTTCTGCCCGCCGGAAAGCTCATATGGGTACGCGTCTGCCTTATCAATCAGACCGATGCGGAGCAACAGCTCATCCGCTTTCTTTGCCGCCTCTTCCTTTGTCATTTTTTTCAGTTTCACCGGAGCCAGCATAATATTTTCCCGGATCGTCATATTGGGGAAAAGATTGAACTGCTGGAATACCATGCCGATTTTTTCCCGCACATGATTGATATTTACGGATTTATCCGTCAAATCCGTCCCCTCAAAAAGCACATGACCGCCGGTGGGCACCTCCAGCAGATTTAAGGACCGCAAAAATGTAGATTTTCCGCAGCCGGAAGGCCCGATCAGTGCCAGTACATCCCCTTTTTGAATGGAAGTGGAAATTCCTTTTAATACCTCCTGCTCGCCAAAAGACTTACACAGGTC
>JAGASC010000005.1 GCA_017621905.1 Roseburia sp. | reverse complement strand
TTATGTTCCGACTGCGGAAACTTATATGGGTGGTGAAGGTATCCTGCAGATTGTTGAAATGTCAACGCCGGTTGTAACAAATACGGCTGCAAGAGGATCTATCTTCGGTATTTATGAAAAATGCGAGAACCCTGATAAGGCATATGAATTCCTGAAACTGTGGAATACAGATCCGGAAGTAAAGAATGCAATTCTTTATGGTATTCCGGATGTACATTATACACTTGTAGATGGTCAGGTGCAATATGTAATCGAGGACAATATGGCGGTGTATAACGCAGGAAACTGGTGCACCGGTAATGTTATCATCAGCTATACCACAGTGAATGAACCGAAAGATAAATATGAAAGATACGATGCGTTCAATTCACAGGCTGTAGCAGCAGCAGATCTTGGAATTAATTATGACTATAGTGCTATAGAGGCTAAGGTTACAACCTGTAATGCCGTATTGCAAGAGTACCTGCCGCCATTACTTTATGGTTTTGTGGAGCCGGAAAGCGGTCTTGCACAGCTGCAGGAGCAGCTTGTAGCGGCTGGAATCAATGAAGTAATTGAAGAGCTGAATGCACAGTATCAAGCTTTCAAGGCAGCAAACTAATTTCAGGTGTGAAAGAGCGTTCTTGAATAAAAATCACGCCACCCGTTTTACAGGTGGCGTAATTTTTAGATAATATCCCCGAAGGGGTGTTTGTAGATTTATAGGAAATTCCACAAATTTTCAAAGGAGAAGGACAATAAAGATGAATAAAAAAATGAAAGGAACGTGCAGAAGAATGTTTGCAGCGATGCTTGCAGCCATTATGTTGGTGGGACTCGCGGTTCCGGGCACGGAAACTCATGCAGAAACCCAAGGGTCAACAGCGGAGTTAGTCAATGTGGCTCTTGGAAAAACAGTTACAACGGAACTGGCTTCTGAGACTCCCGGTGAACTCGATACAGAGTTAAATGCATCGTACTTGGTGGACGGAGACTGGGATACGTATTGGAATGCAGGCTATGACCCGGTGTCTGCGACTATCGATCTCGGAATGGATTTTGAAATCCAGAAGTTTGTTGCAGTGCCCTGGTTCGATTGGTGGGCAAAATATACGATATCCGTTAGTACGAATGGAACAGACTTCACAGAAGTGGTCTCTAATACGGATGAGACACCAACTCCCAATACTGGAATTATCCATGAGTTAACCGAAACGGTAAGGGCTCGTTATGTAAAGATAACATTTACAGAAAGCAGTCAGAAAGATGGAGCAGGCAGCATCAACGCAGGAAGAAGTGTTTTTGCAGTAAAGGAATTTGAGGTATATGCTCCTTTACGGAATGTGGCTCTGGGAAAGAACGTTACATTGGATCTGTCTGATGAGGCTGCGCACCTTGAGACCGCTGAGAATGCATCCGCTCTGGTGGATGGAGACTATGATACCTATGTAAATGGAGCCTATAACCCTGCTTCTGCGACCATTGATCTCGGACAGGCCTATAATATCCAGAAGTTTGTTGCAGTACCTTTTGACAATGGCAGTTTATGGTACAAATATACCATATTCATCAGTACGGACGGAACAAACTTCACGGAAGTGGTTTCTGAGACAGATGAGACAGTGGATGTCCCTGGCGGAAATACCCATGTACTTTCCGAACCAATGCTGGCTCGTTATATAAAAATAACAGTCACGGAATCAAATTTAATTATGAACAATGCAGGAGACACTGGTGCAGCTGTGAGAGAATTAGAAGTTTATGCTTTAAGCGCAGTTGAGGAGGTTGAGCCGGAATTCACTGTAAACAAAGCTGCACTGAAGATGCCGGTAGGAAAAGACACCACTTTGGAAGGCAGTGCGTTCGACAACTGGGGAAAAGATATTGATGAGTTTACCTATACAAGCAATGACGCTTCCATCGCCACTGTGGATGCAAATGGACTGGTTACAGCTATTGCCTGCGGTACGACAACAATTACAGTTGCCTGTCCTGCTTTAGAGAAAACGATTGACGTAAGTGTGAAAGTATATGATCCCGCAGAAGAGGAAGCGGAAATTAAGATTACGGTGTTCTGGCCGCCCAGTGCCCAAAATACGAATGCTGAGCAGTATGATTATATCGCAGATGCGAATTTTAACCGTGTGCTTGGCAATTTCTCAGATCTTAATTACACATCACTGATTAAGACCATTTCTCAGCTGTGTGCAGAGAGAGAGATGGAATTTATCGCCGGTGATGGAAGATTCTGGGGACCGGATCTCTCCGATGAAACATTAAATGCAGTGATTTCTGATTATGAATATCTGGATGGACTCGGCGGATTTATGCTCAGGGACGAGCCTTCTGTTGGCACAGAGACAAGCTTTGCCCTTATGCACAAGAAGATTAAGACGGCATGGCCGGAGATTGATGTACACATGAATTTCCTGCCCTACTATGTTTATCCCAGCGGTGATAAGTATCAGGAATATCTGGGAGATTATGCTATGATTGTGGATGATGAACTGGATTACCTGATGTTCGATATATATCCTTATATCGGGACAAATACCTTCAATGGCTCTGGGTTGTTTACCAACCTGAATTTGGTGCGTGAACTTGGTCTGGAATATGATGTAAAGACAGCGACCTTTATTCAATCGGTAGGTACTGCTTCCGGTATGCGTCGTCCGACCGCAACGGAGATCAGCTATGAAGTGGCGGTAGCGTTGGCTTACGGCTATAAGCAGCTTGCTTATTTTACTTATTGTACGCCAGAGGGACAAGCGGAATCATTTACTTCGGCAATCATCGGTACCGATGGAAAACCAACCGATTTGTATGAGCCGGTCAAGGAAATCAACCGTCAGGTAATGAATCTGTCCCCGACCCTGATTAATCTGGATGCTGTGGAAGTTTACCATTCCGGCCAGTTAGATGGACAGGAAGCAGTTCCGGCAGATTTTTTTGCACAGG
>JAGASC010000093.1 GCA_017621905.1 Roseburia sp. | reverse complement strand
GATATTTGGATAAGGAAAACCGATGGTTTCGACTTGAGATTAGTCTACACCATCGGTTTGTTTATCGCAAGTTGGCCTCTGAACAGTAACCACAGTTACGAGCGCAAGCCCATAAAAATCGCTTCGCGATGGGGGCTTGCTCATGGCTGTTTGCCATTTTCATACGGACCATGCAGCAAGTGCATAGTCCTGGTCTGAATAGTTACTTGGATTTTTACATTTCATTCAGTATCTCATCGAAGGTGTGAATCATGAAGTCGATACCTGCTTCTGATGTAATCATTGGTGGTTTGATCAGTACCGCAGCCGGGCAGTTTTCCTTGTATGTCTGCGCACTCACATCTATGTACTTCTCATTTATTTTTTTCGCAAATACAGTGGCGGTCTTTAGATCATAAAATACCAGTGCTGCCAGATATCCAAGGCCTTCCGCGCATTTTACGATGTTCACATGTTTTTCTGCAACTGCTGCAAGACGATCATAGAACTTCTTCTCATTTTCTTCAATGAGTGTCCCATTCTCCTGCACAAATTTCATGGTAATCAGATAGGACAGGGAAGCCAATTCCTCCTGACCGTTGGTAACCAATGCGCCAAACTGGTTTAAGGTATCCATTTCCGCTGTGGTAATGATCTTGCTTGCCGGGTATTCTCCACCGGAAAATCCCTTACCGATGATTGCAAAGTCCGGCGTAAGCTCATATTTGCGGAACAGGAATAATTCTTCATACCACATACAGGACTGAATCTCATCCACCATGGTAGGAGTATCGTAGGATCTGCACAGCTCATATGCTTTTTGCAGATAGTCCTTATGCAATAAGGTTCCGCCATAGTTCATCAATACGATTTCGTGCATGAAGCCTGCTGTCTTATAAGGCGGTTTGTTATATGTTTCCATTTTAGCCTTAAAATCGTCAATGTCATTTATCTTGACCTGAACGACCTTATACAAGCCATTTTTCTCAGCAGTTTCATAGTAAGCCGGCCACATGCCTCTGAGGGTCTGCGCAAAGATGGTTGTTCCGTGATAATTGGCCTCCGGACCACCCGCTTTGTCTGCCATGATGAAAAATACAGGAATCCGTCCGGAATAAAGGCTCTTTTTATCATTTTTACCCAATTCATAAAAACGATGCAGCATCATTTTGATGCCGGCTTCTACTGCCAGCGAACCTGTCTCCAAACTTATGACTCTGTTTAAGACATGTTTTTCTTTACTGTTTATTACTTCGTTCAATTTATCTGTCTGCTCTTTGGCAATACCGTTTGCTGTGCGCACCAGTTCACGCTCCAGTGTTCTGGTAATAAATCCTCTTGTGTTATTATGAGTCGCATTCAGAATGCCCAGCATTCTGGCATGATCAATCAGCTTATATCCGCCAAAGGTATGGCCCAAGGAAGCATGATAGTGCTCACTTTTTCCTACAAAATAAAGCTTTCCGTCCTCACCGATTCTATAACAGCCATGTCCGGTCAAGGGGGCAGCATTTTTGTGAAATGCTTGTCTGTAGGAATCTGTTGGTGCACCTTCATTTTCGTTTTCACAGGCTTTTATGACCTGGGTTCCTACCTTTTCTAACAGTGTATCATTTTTAATCTGGTCTGCTTCCGGATAAAACTCAACTTTACCATAGGCACATTCTTCCAGTGAGGCTCTGTCTTTGCCGCCAAAAAAGCAGTTTGCCTCGATTACGCTTTCTAAATATTCTTTTCCAAGCAGGTCTGCTAAGGAATAACTTAAATTCTTAAACATATCGCATTTCTCCTTTTTCTAATAAATTTCTGCAACAATTCAGCAAATGCCATCTTGAGCTACTCTATTTCTACCACTCTCTTCTCTTTGTAGGACTGCAAAGCAGCTGTAAGAAGCTTATGAGACAAAGCACTCTCTTCCGGAGTAAAACAGCCAAACTCCGGTGTCTTTCCTTCAATCTCCTGGATGAAAGCGCCCCACATCTGTAAAATTGCATCGGTAAAGCCAAACTCAAAGATGCCTCCGGTAATGGTAGGAATCATGGTATGGTACCCAACGTTTATTCTGCACCACCCCTGCTCTTTTCCCCAGGATTCCGTATAATAGAAACCGTTGGGATCGTCTGTGGAAAATTTTGCGGAGCAGTCCAGTCCTTCCACGCGGATGTACCACTCATCGGTAGCCCCGGGCTTCATGCGCTTTGTCTCCATGAACATTGGAAATTCATTGCCATTTTCGTCTTCTACCTGGCAGGAGAGAACTGCATTATCCCAAGTCTCACAGGGAACCATGTTCCCGTTCTTGTCCACTCTCTCTTTTGCGATATTTGACAGGTTTGCATATACTCTTTTCGGCATCCAGCCCATCCGAAACGGCACATGCTGAGTGTGAATTCCCAGGTCTCCCATACAACCATATTCGCCGTTTATTTCTACCATACGCTTCCAGTTGATGGGTTTCGTCAGATCCATATCGCTGGAATGGCAAAAACCTGTGCGTACTTCGATGATTCGTCCGAATTTTCCTTCTTTGATCCATTTGATCAACTGCTGGCAGGCCGGATAATAAGGAAATTCACTGGCACATCTTACCACAACCTCCGGATGGTTTTTTAAAGCCTCCATAATCTGTTTGTTCGCTGCCTGATCGATGCCGAAAGGCTTTTCTCCCAACAGGTGTTTTCCTGCACCTATGATATCGCTGTATACCTGTCCATGCAGGTTATGGGGAAGCGCGCAGTAGATGGCATCAATGTCATCCCTCTTTAACAGCTCTTTATAATCGTTGGTGCGGAATACTACTGTGTCAAAATTCTTCGAAAACCAGTCCATGGCCGCCTCACTAAAGTCACACACTCCTACGATTTCAGGTTTTGCGATATCTTCCGTGAAGTGACACCAACGGGCTGCTGCCGAGGCAAACTCCTTTCCCATAAGACCGCAGCCGATAATTCCAAATCTTACTTTTTTCATCATAAGCTCCTTTCGTTTTTTGTTTATTTTT
>JAGASC010000092.1 GCA_017621905.1 Roseburia sp. | reverse complement strand
TCTCCCATGCCCCGATTTTCATTCATAGCGGGGCATAGTAAGCCAGTTTTTTCGTATATGCCCCGTTGCACAAAAATTTAGCTACTTATCTTTCTATTTCGGGAATAAACGGGGCATAGTAAGCCAGTTTTTTTCTATATGCCCCGGTAGTGAAAAAATGGGGCTTTCTCTTGTTAAGATAATCGAAACAGACTATTTTTCAGGAAATTCCGATAAAGTGGGGGCTCAGCGAGGATTTTTTGTATAGACCCCTGTGAGGATGAAAAAGTGAACATTTTTCAGAAAAATCCAAGCAACGCGGGGTCTCAGAAAGGAATTTTTCTGTATAGACCCCTGTGAGGATGAAAAAGAAATTATTTATTCTTCCTATAATAACTATAACAACTGTAATAATCTTACATAAAATTCTACCGTCTTAACCAGCGTGTCAATAGGTACCCGCTCGTTGTTACCGTGGATCATGGCGCGTTCCTCTTTTGACAGACGCATGGCGGAAAAACGATATACCCGGTCTGTAATGTCGCAGTAATGTCTGGAGTCACTGCAGGCCATCATCAGATACGGTGACACGATAGCCTCCGGCCAGGTGTCGTGAATTGCCATTTTTAGTTTCTCCCACTCCTGGCAGGAAGTGTCTGAGACAGGGGAAGGATTCATGCCGTTTACCAGTTCTATGTTAATTTGGTCATTATGAATGACACTCTTCAGATAAGCCATAGCAGATTCGATGGTATCGCTTCCCAACAGCCGCATATTTACACCAAAGCTTGCCTTCGGCGGCAACACATTGTAGGCGTTGCTGCCCTCCATACGGGTGGTTGCCACGGTGGTGCGCATCATAGCGTTTAGTTCACCGCCGGCCTTTTTGCAGATCATGTCCAGCACTGGGGCAAAGCACCACAGATTTGCGAAAATCATACGGTACAAAAAGGTGGAATGTCTTCCCAATGTGTCAAACATTTCTGCCACCGGCTTGGTCAGCTGTCTTTTAAACGGATGGTTCTCAATGTCGCAGACTGCCTGGCTGAGTTGTCCTAAAATGGTGTGAGTCGGAGGTGTGGAAGCATGCCCGCCCTCGGATTCCATGGTAAATTTCAAGTTCACGCCGCCTTTTTCCCCGATGCCGACCAGCGCGCACTGGCCATCCACGCCCGGGAATACATGGTCGACTACAGCACCGCCCTCGTCCACGACGATGGCCGGTTTGATTCCCTTTTTTTCAAGATATGTAACAATCTCTGCACAGGTGTTCCCGTCAATTTCCTCTTCTCCGGAAAAAGAAAGATACAGGTCATTGGCAGGCACATAGCCCTCGCCCAGCATTTTCTCCAGGGCTTCCATGACGCCGCAAAGGGTGCCTTTTGTATCCAAAGTGCCGCGGCCCCAAATGATATCGTCCTCGATAATGCCTTCAAATGCAGGTTTGCTCCAGCCTTCTTCCTCCACCGGAACTACATCGTAGTGCGCCATGCATACCGATGGTTTTTCAGCAGATTTTCCCGGGAGATGATAAAGCAGACCTGTTTTGCCGATTTTTTCCAACTGACATTTTTCATGGATGTTTGGGAAACGTTCCTTTAGTAATTCCTGAAATTTTGTAAATTCGCTGCGGTCCACCTGGGATTCGTCCCGGTTTGACACGGTTTTACAGCGAATCATGTCCACCATGTCTGTGACGATTTTTTCCCGATCCAATTCTATCGGTTCCGGTTTTGCCGGCTCCACCGGCTGGGGTATAAACCGGACAGCCCGAATTACAATTACCAAAAAAAATACTATCACGATTGCTGCTATCATACCAAAAATAATCCAACCCATGTCTCATTCATCCTTCTTTCGATTATTCGTATACCCTTCGCGATAACTACACTTTCTTTTCCCATCAAACATTGATTCTCGCACGGTTTTTATGATGTAGTTAATTGCGAGACAATATATTCGTTTGATCAACACCTTCACTGTGGAACTTTCGCCAATAAGCAAAAGAGCCGACCTTTTATACATATCCTTTCTTATACATAAGTCTTCCCGCGCCGAGGGTAATGAGTACGCCCACCGGCACCAGTACTCCAACCGAGCTTGCCAGGGATGGCACTGCCAGGAAAAGAATTACCATAAATACTAACGGTGCAATGGCAAGCTTCCAGTTTTTGCTTACATATACCACTGCAAGGCCGCCGAACAGTGCCGGAAGAATGTTATCAAAGGCCGGCGCCAGCACCGGTGAATCTAAAATCGGTGTGATAAATGCCAATGCACAAACGCCAAGAACCAGTACCAGTGTGGTAACAATGGAGCAGGTTGCAATGGCTATGGTGGAAATCACTTCGCCCTCCTCGGTATTTGGCTTTACGTCGGCGTTTTCCATGGCATTTAATGCACTTGGCGCCTTTAAGCTGGTGAGATTTCCGGTGACGAAGGCCAGATAGGTGCCCGCGGTGCCGAGCATCGGTGTGTAGGTGATGACCTCGATGACACCGACGGTCCAGTAAATGGGCGCCACGCCCAGAAGGCCTTTCAGTACAGCAGTGCCCTGGGGCCATGCGTTATAATAAACACAGATTGCTACCGGCACCATAAGAACGACAAATACTGCTGTCCAGATCCATATTTTTCCGTACCGGTCTGTTTTTTTCATATATTCACTCATATTTTTTCACCTTTCCTTTCTGTAACCGTAACTTGCATAACATAATCTTTCCCTATCTTCACAATTGCAAATAAAACTTCATGCACCCTGTGAAACACGCTTCCGGCAGCACAGAATTTCTGCCTTCTTGTTCTGCAAGTTGCCATCCTTTTTTAACCAATTAGCGGTGTAATGATGACCGCAAAAATCATGGCACCGACCATGCTGATGGCCATGGCATAGGTTTCCAGCCATTTCATGTTACATTTTTTGATCAACACTCCGCAGATTGCCATGATTGCTGCTGATACCAGCAATACAAAAATCGGAATCCAGCCTGCAAGGCCGTTACGCACATCCGCAAATACCATGCCAAGAAAAGCAGATATCATGCCGAGGAACATGGAGGTCATGAATATGTCGCCCCATTTACTGTCTTTGTTTTTGATTTTTAGCATGCCGCCCTGAATTTTTTTCATGAGAATTGGCGGAAGTATAATACTGGGCATGATTCCCAAGGTCATGACCCAGGCGATTGCGGAATAGGTTTTCGGATCGGTGATGGTCTCCGACAGGGAAATGCCCAGAGCGTTAGCTGTGGAGGTAGCCGCCGGAAGTTCGTAGGTGAGGGCGCCGATGACGCTCATCCGGATCCAGGGCAACGGAATACCGAGGAATTTGGACAGAGTTACGATACCGATTAGTATGGAAATTGCCGGTGCGATGGTGAACACCGTGGTGGATATGACGGTCTTTTTCAATTTTGCCGTTTCGATTCCCAGTTCTTTCCCTCTTCTGTAGGCTCTTACCAGGAAAAATGTGGATTGCGCCAGCACGAAAAGGATGACGCACACCGCCAGGATGTACAGAAATGTACTGTTTACGTTGAAATTCATCTTTTATTCCTCCTTGTTTTTCGAAGAAAAATGCGACTGCCCTTGCGGGAGCAGAGGAATTTCCCCCCTTGTTTTCCGATAGAAAAATGCGACTACCCTTGCGGGAGCAGAGGAATCTCCTCCCTTGTTTTCCGATAGAAAATGCGACTGCCCTTGCGGGAGCAGAGGAATTTCCTCCTACTTGCTTCTTTCTTGCATAATTATGCGAATTTCATGCGCATAATGAATATATATTTTCTTTCTATTATACCTTCACACGTTAATTCTGTAAAGTCAATCAAACAAATAAAGCAGGATAAATAAGTGTGTTGTTATTCTACATAATGGCTCCACGCCCCGCAGCAGAGTGCGTGGCGTGGGTGTGAAAAGTAACAATGTGTTACTTTTCTCTCTCACGCCATGAGTCTCTCTGCGAGTTCAATTTTGACTTTCGTTGGACATTGTTGGACATATAGAAAAAAATTCCATTCTCAATGTCCAAAATCTGCTTGAATC
>JAGASC010000091.1 GCA_017621905.1 Roseburia sp. | reverse complement strand
TGCGATTAGTCAGCCGGATCTTAACTGGGAGAATCCCAGGGTGCGTGAGGAAATGATGGCCGTTGTCGATTTCTGGGTAAATCTTGGAGTTGATGGCTTCCGCTGTGATGTACTCGATCAGATATCAAAGGATTTTGTTAATAACAAAAATGGAAACGGACCAAGACTCCACGAATACATTCGCCAGTTGTTTGGTCGTCCGGAGGTTGACCATATCTTCACAGTTGGCGAGTGCTGGGGCGCAAAGCCTGAAAATGTCAAACAACTTATTGGAGGTGACAGAGGGGAGCTCTCTACGCTCTTTCAATTTGAACACATCAATCTCGGCTACGGACATGGCGGCAGGTTCAAAGCAGAGCCTTTGGTACTTGATGAGGTTCGCAGGAGCCTTGTAAAATGGCAGAACATAATGCAGGACAATCAGCTGGTTGGTACGCTTTTTTTGGAAAATCATGATCAGCCGAGATGTGTTTCAAAATATGGAAATGATACAGTATGGCGTTATGAATCCGCCACACTGCTTGCAACAATGTGTTATCTGCAAAAGGGCATTCCGTTTATTTATCAGGGACAGGAGATAGGTACGGCGAACTATTATTCTGAGAATATAAACGATTTTCGTGACATCGAAACCTTGAATTATTACAACGAACATATGGAAATCCCAAAGGGCGATCTGATGGAGGGAATCAATTATGGCAGCCGTGACAATTCCAGACACCCGATGTCCTGGAGTGCTGACGAATATGCAGGATTTAGCACGCAGGAACCGTGGATTCCTGTCTACAACCGATATAAAGAAATTAATGTGGAAAAGGACATGGCATCTGAACAATCCATTTATAAATATTTCAAACAGCTTATCGCATTGCGTCTTAGCTCGGATGCTTTTATTAACGGTACATATGAGGACATCACCGGTGACAGAACGGGAGTTTACATCTACCGCAGAAATTCAGGTAATGAATGCTATGTTGTGGTTTGCAATTTTGAAAATGAGCAGAATTTGGCACTTGAGATTGCAGGAGAAGTCGTTTTGAGCAATACAGGGCGCAAGGCAATAAGCGGTTCTTGCAAGCCATATGAGTGTTTTGTTATCAAATGCAGATAATGGAGGATTTATTTTTGTGCTCCAAACAAAAAATCGAAGAAAGGAGAATTTACATTTAAATTAAGGAGGTAGCTTATGAAGAACAATGAAAAATTTAAGGGGATTTTTACCGCTCTGTTAACCCCGTTTACCGAGGAGGGTAAAGTCGATGTGACGGCAATAGAGCAGCTTGTGGAGTATAACATAAGAAAGGGCATAAGCGGATTTTATGTTGGTGGAAGCACGGGAGAAGTTTTTCTGTTAAGACCGGAAGAACGTCGTATCGTATATGAGATCTGTGCAATGGCAGCAAAAGGAAAGTGCACATTGATTGCACATATAGGGGATCTTTCTACTGAAAAAGCAATTGAATATGCCAAACTGTGTGAGCAGCTGGGATATGATGCGGTCAGTTCGGTGACACCGTTCTATTATAAATACTCGAAGGAAGAACTGGTAAAATATTATCTTGATATAGCAGACGCTGTTGACCTACCGGTTTTGATGTACTGTATTCCGGCATTGTCTGGTGTGGCAGTGGGGTTTGATGTATTTGACAGATTGCTTTCCGATTCCAGATTTCTGGGCGTTAAATTTACAGGAAATGACTTTTTTACGTTTGAAAGGCTGCGTAAGAAATACCCGGATAAAATCTTATATAATGGATATGATGAAATGTTTCTTTGCGGTATGGCAATGGGGGCAGATGGCGCGATTGGAAGTACCTATAACCTGATGGCAGAGAAATTTATTGCCATGCGTCAGCTTTGCGAGGAAGGAAAATATGCGCAGGCAAGAGAGATTCAGCATGAGGCGAATGAAATCATAGCGGATTTAGTAGAAAACGGAAATGTCAATGGTGCATTGAAATATGCGTTAACAGACCTGGTCGGAATCAATATGGGAATCTGCAGAAAGCCTTTAACGGATATGCCTGAGAACTGGAAAATGAAATTTGACAGGAAATATGCGGGAAAATTTGAAAAGTATTACACATGTGTATAAAATCTGGACGGAGGCCTCGGTATGGATTTTTACAAATAGATTATGTATTCGTATGTTGCTCGGCTTGTTCGGGAAGACGGATTCAGAAGGGGGGTTGATGCGTAAAGACAACGAATCATTAATTGGGAATCTTATCAAATGAAAAACAAATAACAGGAGGTAAATTGTGAAGAAACTCAAGAAAATTTCAATCTTATTTTTGATGCTTGTAACGTTGGTAGCTACATCGATTCCAGTGAGTGCAGCAACATATACACAGGACGGTGTGGAAATTACGATGACTACCGACAAGCAGAAATATGATTCAAGTGAAAAGATTACAGCAGTGGTTACAGCGAAAAACACAAATAGCTGGGCAGTAGAGGACGTATCCTTGACATGTATTGTTCCGGACGGATATTGGGTGGAAGGTAATAATGTTCTGAAAATACCAACTCTTAAGGCGGAAGGTGGCACCGCAACTCTGACAGTGGTTCTGGTGCCTAAGACAGGAGCAGCATCAGTCTCAGGAGTACCGGCTACCGGTGATAGCAACAATGTGGTGCTTGGGAGTGCATTGTTTCTTCTTGCAGTAGCAGCAGTGGCAGGAGGATATGTCCTATATCGCAAGAAGCGTGGCAAAATACTCTCTCTGTTCCTTTGCGTAGCGATGCTGATTACCATGATTCCCATGGGGGCATTGGAAGTGGAAGCAGCAGCTGCTACACGCACTGCAAATGTTTCTGAAACGGTGGAAGTTGGAAGCAAAAAGCTGGTTATTGAAGGTAAGGTAACTTATACGATTCAGGAAAGTAATGATGACGCAGGCAATTCCGATATAAGCGGAACAGATACCGAAGATAGCGGCAGCACCGGAAATACTGGAAATACAGGAAATACGGGAGATAGCGGAAGTAACGGAGATACCGGCAACACTGGAGATACTGAAGATAGCGGAAGTACTGAAGATACCGAAGATAGCGGCAGCACCGAAGATAGCGGAAGTACTGAAGATACCGAAGATAGCGGCAGCACCGAAGAT
>JAGASC010000090.1 GCA_017621905.1 Roseburia sp. | reverse complement strand
TTTGATTTCCATTTGTGTTCCTCATCCAATTTGACATTTGTTGCACCTGTTCCGTACTTTGGCAGCTACATATTTATTATGCTATGTTTTTCCGGATTTGTAAACCCTCTTTTAAAACCGCCTTTTGTCTTAGTCATTTTAAATGTAACAGTTCAGATACCTTCTCTGTTACGTGCATTGTCATAGTCGAGCACTCCTGTAAAAAATGCCAATACCATGCCCTGTCCCCAGCCCTGAATCCATTTTGGGGAGATATTGCGATATCCATCCCTGTCTCTCATAACAGCGGTTCCCCCGGACACATTCATCACACGCCCATCTTCCGTGACATTTGCTATGATTCCCTGAATAGATTTGTTAATATATTTCATATGCAAAGGATTTCCATTTGCCACCATGGCGGCTGCAATACCTGCGGAAGCCGAAACCTCTTCATAAGACTCCGGATCGTCCAGAATCGTGCGCCACAAACCATTTTCTGTCTGATAGGTCTTTAATGCCGCCAGCTGTTCATTTAGGGAACCTACAATTTCCATAAATTGTGGGTAAAGATAACTCTCCGGCAATACAATACCGACCTGTGACATGGTATAAGCCGCCCAGCAGTTGGCTCTTCCCCAGTAAAAACCGGACATATGATCTTTGGAAATGTTGTTGTAACCATGGTACCACAGGCCTGTATTTTCATTTTGCAGATACTGGATATGCCAGTAATACTGATTTAATGCATCTTCGATTATCTCTTCATCCTTTAACTTCACACCAACACGAAGCAGGAAGAACGCAGCCATAAAAAGCGTATCTGCCCATGCCTGCTCCGGAAAATCATTGTTTACAGATACCGTATGCTGTAATACAGAATCTGCAAAGCGTAATGCATGATTTCTGATATAATCAACCTTACTCATTACAATTTTCCAATATTTTTCCTCTTTTGTGGCCTCATATATCGTAATCAGGCAATGTCCCATAGCACATGTATTCACTGTCCAATTTGGCAGATCCAGTTCCATATATTCATCTACTCTGTTCTTCATCAAAGTCAGATACTTTTCATTTTTTGTCACTTCGTAAGCCCTGCTGATTCCATAATAAGCCACACCGCAGGGCCAGTCCCATGTCATATCCATGCGCATGGTACGCTCTACTATTTTATCTACCATTTCTTCCATCTGTTTTCTATCGAATTCCAATCCTGCCATATCTGCCTCCTTGTTTTCTATGGTTTTCCTTTTCTGTGATTTCTTGAAAAGAGGCCGCTGCAATTTGCAGCAGCCTCCCTTTCCCTCATTTCAGGAACCATTTTGATTACTCTGCGATATAGCTGCCCTCTGCATAAAGTGCCGCCTTTTCGTCCAGAATTTCCTGATATCCACTATCTAAATATTCCTGACAGTATTCTGCATACTTTTCATCAAACTCTTCCGGATCACATGTGATTAAATCCGTGGAGAATTCCTGCCACATGCTATTCAAATCAGCGGTGTATTCGCCGGTGGACTCTACCACTTTCGTGAAGATTGGTGTAATCACGCCGTACTCGGCATCTGCTGTTGTATAACTATAAGAATCCTCAATCAGATTCTCATATCCTGCCGGAGCTAAGGTACGCAGATTTGCTTTGTAATTCATCTCTTCCTCTCCGTAATTCGCAACCTCTGCCACCAAGCACCAGTAGTCCTTATTATTATTCTGGGACAGCTTGGATTCTCCGGCAAAGTCTGCAACAGGAACTGCTATACCGTCTTCTAATGTGTAGTTCTCACCTTCGATACCGTTCTGTAAGTAGAACAGATTCTCCGGCTGGCTCATCCAGTCTAAGAACATCCATACCGCAGCTCTCTCTTCCGCAGAGGTTGTGGAGTTGATTCCCATGATCATACCATAAGGCGGATATTCATAGTAATAGTTGTTACCTGTCTCACCTAATGCACCGGGATCCAAAACTGCAACCTTGGCATCCGAATCATTTGCCAGCAGGGAAGTAATCACATCAGTAGAGCTATTGATAAAGAACTGGTATGTACCTACATTTCCTGCTACAAACTCTGCTTTCCAGGATGCGTCGTCTTTTACCAGATAGAACTCTTCATCCAAAATACCTTCGTTATACTCTGCATTTAAGGTTCTAAGATAATTCTCAGTGGGCTTCCATGTCAGCGGAGCAACATTCAAATCCAGATATTTTGCATATTCCTCTTCCGTTGCGCTGCCATCCATGAATGGATACTCCATTGTAAAGGAAGCAACCCACAATTTTTCACCGATTGTACCAAGTCCTGCATCTTTCCATTTTTTTGCAACTTCCTCTAATTCAGCGCGGTTCGTCGGCATATCTGCCCCAACTGCATCCAGCCAGTCCTGACGGATTAAAGTTACATAGTTATAATAAATCGCTTCACGCTCTGCAAAGAAAAAGACATTCTGGTCCTCTAATACACCGTACTTGTTGATGGTATCCTTCATATTGGCATAATAAGTTGGTGCATAATACTCAATTTCTGCCAGATCCAATGCTTGCATCGCACCCTCACCATAGTAGTTAACGGCCTGCGGCATATCATAGTGGAAAATAATATCCGGTGCATTTCCTGCTGCAATCAGCTGCATAAAATCCTGAATTTCTGTGGATCTGCCGATTCCCACATATTCCACATTGATATTGTATTTATCACCGAATTCAGACTGAATCCACCGTGTATAGTAGTTATCTGTAACATCCCACCCTTCAAATGCACGGTCATAGACCGGAATCTGGATGGTAACAGTCTCCGGGAAACCGGCAGAATAGTCTGTATAGGATCCCCCCGCAGTCTCACTCCCGACATTGCTCACCTCGGATGTCTGTTTGTTGTTGTCATTCTCTTTTGTCTCGCCGGAACCACAGCCTGCCATCATCCCTACTGCCATTACAATGGCAAATATTACGGACAATCCTTTTTTCATAGTAACTTTTCTCATAAAGCGACCTCCTTCTAAAATAATATGAAATAAACTCTGGTCTTGCGCTCTGCGCTGCCAAAAACCATTCGAAAGAAATAGTGTATCCCCCGCGCATTCACCCTTTTACCGCTCCCACCATGGTACCCTGTACAAAGTACTTCTGCAAAAACGGGTAGATACAGATAATCGGGAGTGTAGCAAAAATCACACATGCTGCCTTTAACACCTCCGGGTTCGTCAGCACACCCGCACTGCCGCCCTCCGCCTGGAAGGATTCCCGGGCTGCCACCACCAGGTAATAAAGCTTTAACTGCAGCGGCCTTAAGTCCGTTCTCTGTTTGATATAGTATAGGGCGTCCTGATATGCATTCCAGCGTCCTACTGCATAGAACAGCGCAATCGTTGCCATAATCGGTTTGGACAGCGGTACCACGATACTCCCAAGGATTTTAAAATGTCCTGCCCCATCAATTAACGCCGACTCTATCAGACTGTCCGGTATTGAACAGCTGAAATTGTTTTTCATAATCAACAGGTTATAAGGTGCAAAACATAATGGAAGAATCATACACCACCAGGTGTCTAACATATGAAGCTTATTCATCAACAGGTAATCCGGAATGGTTCCCGCAGAAAAATACATGGTCAGCATGATAAGAAAGGTCATCAGCTTTCTTCCCTTAAGCTCCCTGCGGCTGAGTGCATATGCTGCACATACTGTAAGGAACATACCGATCACGGTAAAGCTTACGGTCACAACCACTGTGACGAACATGGATCTCATAATCGAGGTGTCTGCAAAAATCTTTTCATAAGCATTCAGCGAAAATCCCTTCGGCAAAAGCACCACCTTGTTGGCTATTACATAGGACTCTTCACTGATTGATTTTGAAAATACATGAATAAACGGAAAGAGACAAACCAGAGCCATTGTCGTCAAAAATATGTAAAATACAACATCAACCACCAAATTCTTTATTCCGGCAGCCGTCCACACTTTTCTGCGTCTTACTGCCACACTTGTGTTCCTCATCTTCTGCCCCTCCTTAAATCAATCCGTCTTCGCCCAGACGCTTTGCAATATAATCTGCCAATAATACAAGGATCAATCCGCTTACGGACTGGAATAATCCCAGCGCTGTTGCCTCACTGAACTTTCCGCCTTCGATACCCCAACGGTATACAAGAACCGGTATCGTTGTCGTATACTCCGTTGCTTTCGTGTTCATAAGTGCATAGATCCGTTCAAAGGATCCCTGCATCATCTTGCCAAGATTCATAATGAGCAATGTCACAATCGTGCTGCGGATGCAGGGAAGCGTCACATGCAGTCACTGTTTCCATCTCCCTGCGCCATCCATTCTCGCTGCTTCGTAAAGCTCCGAATTCACACCGGTAATTGCTGCCAAATATACCATGGTTCCCCATCCCATGGACTGCCAGATACCAATCAGAATATAAGAAATCAGCCACCATACATCCTCCTGCAAAAACGGAATCGGACTTCCTCCCATATTCTTTATCAGTACATTAATTACCCCATCTTTCACGGAGAATAACTGATATCCCAATGCTCCAATGATGACCCAGGATAAAAAGTGGGGCAGATAAAGTAGTGTCTGCGTTACCTTCTTGAACCATTTGCACCGGATTTCATTTAGAATCAATGCCAGGATAATCGGCATCGGAAAACTGAAAACCAAATCCAGGATGTTAAGAAGCAGTGTGTTCCGCAATTGCTTCGCACAACAGAAATGCCGATTTTAGAAATTTCGGAAGAAATTGGATTCCACTCTGTTTCCAGTTTCAACCGACAGTTTATGGAGATAACGGGTATGAAGCCAACCGATTACCGTAAGCAGCTCTCCTGTGTACGCGATCGCTCCATCCTGCGATGTACCGGCTGGCAGATACCGCCAAAAATAACGGATTCCCTGTAAATTTGGCGTAATGATAAAATAGATCCTTGTGAATCGAAAGAACACCTATGCAATATTATTTCGTCAAACATTGCATAGGTGTTCTTTTACTAAAACTGCTTTTTTTCCATAATACGCATGCTGAACGTCATAGAGAT
>JAGASC010000089.1 GCA_017621905.1 Roseburia sp. | reverse complement strand
TTCAGCGGTCGGATGAACCTTGAAAAGTAAATATTATCCAGAACGGATATGACAAGTAATGAACGAAGAAAAATTAAGAAAAATGGGCGCAATAAATAGACCTTGCGTCGGATTTAGGTTATAATGGTATTGCTTATGAAGATAAGCGGCTTGTTCAAAGAGATCTTTTAGGAGGGATGACTTTGACAAGTTCCATGCATCAAGATGTTGACACATCATGATGGCAAACAGGCGGCAGTACCACATCATGGATGAACGGTATCTGCCGTCTTCCAGTTTATAGTCTATTTTCTCACGTTTATTACAGCGTTCCGCAGAAGTTCGTGCATTAAATTCCAGATCCCATTCCTTGCTGCCACGGGGCGGATTATTTATAAGCCTTGGATTGTCTTCCAAAACAAGGTGGACATTCCTGCCGTATTTGGCATCAGAGCATGGCTCTTCACAGGTGCAATGAGGAGCGCCGCCTTTAAAGGAGATTTTCGGACAGCGGTATTTGATGCGTCCTTTCTTTGGTTCCACAGCAGCCAGTTTCATTTTATGGCCTTTGGGACATAAGGGGATTCCGTCACTGTCAATGGTAATGTCATCCTTATAAACAGGAGGTCTGCCGCACTTCCAGTTAAGGTCAATAAAAGGAGTAATGCCGTTTGCTTTACAGTACTCATAATAAGGCATGGCATCATGGGCAGAGTCCAGGATAAGCTTCGTGACTTTGGCATTAGGAAGGAACTGTTTCATGGAAAACCAGTTATATAAAAATCCGTGTGAGTCATGCCGTGAAGCAGGGCTCAGAAAAGGAAAAACAGGAAGGTCATTCACAGAGTCTGATGCGGTAAGCATATAAAGGTCATAACCACAATAAAAGCAGTTGCGGTGGGAGTCCCAGCCGATGTCACAATCGGGCTGGTGATAAATGCGGTCGCATTTACAATCCCGGATTCCCTTTTCCAGACAGTCACAAGTGCGTGTTTTACGTTCCTGAGCAGATGTATACACAGGTGTGCCGTCACCGGCCAAAGCCAGTTCTTTGAGGGAGATCAGATTCTTATCTACAGAAGTCTGCAGGAAAAAGGTGTTGAAAATTTCCCAGAGTCTGAGGCATGGAGCCATATCAGAAGGCGGGTTTTCTTCAAACTGCCGGAATAAATCTTCGACCGTTACTTTTTCCACAGGAGCAGCTTTTTCTTCCTTACCCTTAGGTTTTTGTGGTTTTTCCTTAGGCGGATGTAAGGCCTTAGAAAGATTTTTGTCATCTGAGAGCCAAAGCCGTCTGTGAAAATCATAGAAAGTACCGGTACCCGGAGTGTCACCGACAGAAAAACCGGAAATGATGGCATGCAGATGATTCTCTTTGAGGTCAGCAGCAAATCGTGTATAGGAAGTTAATTTAAATTCGACAGAAACAAGAATGGCCCGCAGCATATCGGAAGGGAGTCTTGGTTCAGGTCCAAAGACGGAATAGCGATCCTGCATAAGGGTATCTACAGCTGACAGATCAAGAGACCAAAATTTCTCAAGTATCTGCCAGGTGGAATCGGGCAAAGAAGTTGCAGCATTAGGATAATATTTACGAAGCTGAGTCAGAACAAGTTTCTGATAGGCGGGATGACCGCCGATGTTAACAGGTTTCAATGAAACGCACCTCCAAATCAAAAAGTCTGTTCCGGCAGCGCCGAAACAATATGCCTTATTAATTAAGAGGCGCGAAGCGCCGCATTTTTTGAGGCGTTTGTCAAGTACTTTTTGAAAAAAAGGTGGAGAAAAAATAAAAAAGGACTCTCAGAAGCCGCATAAATAAAGGCTTAAAGATTCCGAGAGTCTATAAAAAAGAAAAGGAGAAAATCAAATGAAACAAAGAATGAAACAAAGGATCTTGGCCGCGTTGTTGGTAACAGGGATGGTAATTTCCATGGTGGGCTGTGGCGACAGCGAAGCCGGCAGCAAGGCGTCAGAAAATGATGTGGCATCTACAGTGAACACACAGACAGAGGGAACAGAAATCGAAGCAGAGACAGAAGAGAGCACCAGCCTTCTTCCGTACACCGGAGAAGAGATCAACTTTACATTTTTCTGGTTCGACATGGGTGATGATTTTTCGGATGACACACTGCCGATTGTACAGGCACTGCAGGAGAAATTGGGCAACATTACCCTGACAACGGAAATACTTCCGATTACAGACTACTATACCAAATATCCGCTCCTTCTTGCCAGTGGCGATGTTCCGGATATCATGATTATACCGGATGTAAATAATACGCTTACTACATACGGCCCGAATGGAATCTTTCTGGATTGGGCACCGTTGATGGAGGAATACATGCCGAACCTTTATCAGTATTCCCAGGAGCTTGCAATGTTTGACGGACTTAAGAATGCGGAAGGAAATATGTATGGTCTTCCGATTTATGTAAATAGCGAAGACTACATCATGCAGACCTGGCTGGCAAATACCACATTGTTAGAAGAGCTTGGCATTGAGATTCCGGAAACACAGGAAGAATTCCTGGAAGCATGCCGTAAAGTAAAAGCTGAGACTGGCATCACACCGATTCAGCGCAGATACGGATTAAGTTCACTTATGTATTCTGTTGGACTGATGTACAGCAACGAGGGAGACAGAGGGCTCACATATTATCCGGATGAGGGAAAATGGGACTTTGGACCGGCAAGAGAGAACAGCGAGCTGAAAAGCTATCTTACCTTTTTACACACCCTTTGGGAAGAAAATTTGATTGACCACGAAATCAATACCATGTCCACAGAACAGCTTCAAAGTTATTTAGATAACGGAGAATTTGCATTTACACATGACTATCAGTCCGGATATGCATATACACTGGATGACGTCCCGGAATTTGATGTGGAAGTTATCCCGACTCCGGCAGGAACCAGTTCTAAGGTAGGTATTGATAGTGCTCAGGATGGAAAGTGCGTGTGGGCAGTGGTTTCCGACGCCAATACGGAGCATCCGGAGCTGCTTGCAGCATGTATCGACTTGCTCTTTAGCGAAGAAATGGCAACCTATGAAAATTATGGTATTGAAGGTACAACCTATGAAGTCGGCGAAGATGGACAGAAGTACTTCATGGATACGGTTAAGGCTGCATCGAATTACTTTGCAGGTGAATTAAGTCTGTCGGATCTTGGCGCAAACAAGAGTCCGTGGCTGAGAACCTTCGGAGTTACGGATGCGAATGCTACAAGATTGTCAGCAGAAAGCCCGGAAATTTATGAAGGTGTAAACAAAATCATGGATATGCTGGATGCAGGTGAAATGAAGCCTCTGTATGCATACAATTATCCTACACTGACGGATGAAGAAAATCAGGAAATATCAGATGAGTTAACTCCTGTTCAGACTTATCTCGATGAATGCATGGTGAAGTTTATCATGGGAGATATGGATCTTGAAAAGGATTGGGATACTTTCATGACCACTCTTTTAGGTTACGGAGATATGGACCGCGTCTGTGAGATTCTTAACAGCAAGGAGATGCCGGATTACGCCGGAAGCTGGAGATAAGCAGAAAAAATCTTACTGGCTGTACAGTGGCGCTGACAGATGCTTTGACATCTGTCGGCGCCATTACATTTCCGGGTACGGTGGAGATTTCAGGTAACGGTTCAGACAGTTTTCCGGAAATTGGAAATGGGTAAAAATTGCTCTTATGACCTGTGTATGATAAAATTAATATTCATAAAGCTTAAGAGGGGTGCCGATGGAAAAACAATATAAGTTGGTACATAACATTAAAAAGTATAAGTTACGGAGTGTCTATTCACAGCTGGTGGTTATGGTAGTGGCGCTGACGACGGTTTTGGCAGTGATCAGTGTCATTATATTGTGCTTCCTGCGCAATAACATGATAGAACGGGAAAAGAAAGTGCAGGAGGTAAACCTGGAATATACGATCGAACAGCTGGATGAAGTCATTCGCAGCACATATCAGGCAATCTATTCTATTATTGGGAGCAGCGAGGTGATTGACGGTCTGTTTGACTATGACAGGGATATTGCATCTTATGCGGAAAACAAGGATATCATAGACATTATCTCCAGGCTGTATCTGGTCTATCACTCAGACGAAAATGTCAAGAATGTTTTTATTATCCAGGGAAAACTGGGTGTTGTCATAGACCAGAACGGAATCACAGATAAGTCCATCTATTTTAAAAATAATTTCGGAGATGCTGTAGAGTTCTGGGAGGAACTGGCGGAGCAGCGGCATAAATTTACATTGCGGATGAGTGAGGACAGTTCCTCTTTGTATGTTCTGCATTCCATGTATTACGCAAATAAAAGGTTTGCCACCCTGTGCATGGAGCTTGATATGAATAAGCTGCACGACAGAGAAACCTTCCATGAATTTGTGAAAAACCGCATCGTCTGTTTGACGGATACGGAGGAGAACATTGTCGGATATCTTTCGGAAAGCCGCGATGATGCGTTGATTAACGAGGCGATTCACGAGGATTCAGTGAAGGGATACGTTGTTCTCAGTGGCAGCACCTCTGCGAAGGAACTGAAGGTGATAGCGCTTACGCCGGTAAAGGTGATAACCGGAGAAAGCACAGTTCTTTTTGCGGTTTCTCTGGTCGTGTTTGCTGTGGCTATTATTTTAGGAATTACTGCGGCAATTTGTATCGCCGGTCGTATTTACCGGCCGTTGCTTCGGGCCGTGGAGTTGATTGAACTTGCCGGAAATCGCGGCGGTGACGATGAATTTGAGATTATTGAACATAACGTCAATGCGATTCTCGAGCATAACCGGGCCATGACAGCAGTTGTGAAACGCAGTACGCCCGTGGTACTTGAAACCATGTTCCGAAGACTCATCATGGAAGTGGACAGCGACAAAGATTTTGAAGAGATGTTGGACATGATGTCAATCGAAGTGCGTGATGGATATTATATGGCGGTGGTCGTTTATGACGATAATGAAAGTGAGAATATGGAAGAGGCCATCGATGGCCTTTTTGCGGATGATGTGGTATCACTGTTCAAACGTCATAAGGGGGAATATGTGCTGATGCTGTATTTGCAGCAGGAAGCTTCCCGGGATATGGTTTTGGAGCGGTGTAAAAAGCTGCTGGAGCAAACCGATGCAATCATAGCAGTGGGCAAGGCATATAAGAATGTATACAGCATCGGAAAATCATACAATGATGCACTGCAAATCCTTGACAGCAGAAAAGTTGGTCTTAGCGAAACGGAGGTATTTGATGCCGAGTGTGACTGCGAGTATGTAGGCTATGAGCTTCCCGGCGATACTGAGAGTGTACTCTATAATTATATTATTTCCGGTAATTGTCCATTGGTGATAGAGACTATAAATCAATCGCTTCGGAAGAATCTCGAGAGAGGCATCAGCTTTAAGGAATATTTACAATTGATCAGCGTGTACGAACTGTATTTGATGAGAGTATATGAAAATATAGATGCATCTGCGCAGGAGAGAAATGAGCTGGCGGTATATTCAGGGACGACTTTTCGTATGCGGACAGTGGAAAAGCGTGTGGAATGTATGCTTGAAAATTATCGTAAGGTGACCGAATTTTATGACAAAAAGATGCACACTGAGGTAATGGAGCAGATACTCAAATATATCGAGGATAATATGGAGCGGGATATTGGGCTGGATGATGTGGCGGCAGCAGTCAATCTTACACCCAATTACATCACAAAATATTTTAAAAATAAGAGCGGCATGAATTTCAAGACCTGTCTGACCATGAAGCGAATGGAAAAAGCAAAAGAATTGCTTATGGAAACGGAGATGACCGTAAAGGAAATTGCCGAAAAGTGCGGTTATAACAGTTCAAAGCAGTTGATTGTTAATTTTACAAAGATGACAGGCATCGCGCCGACGGAATATAGAAAGTGCCATAAAATTTAGACGATTGCAATCCGTCGGCAATAAATACCTTTCCATGAGATGCTATTGCATCCCGCTGCAGCTTTACGGTGATGATTTCTGTAGTGGAAATGTGAATGAAAAGGTAAGCAGGAATGGAGGAAAAAAATGGAACTGAAAAATACAAAAATTAATTTCTTGGGAGACAGCATCACAAACGGCAGCGGAACGAGCGGCCAGGAGCACATTTATCTTAACGTATTAAAGAAGAATGCCGGGCTGGCTGAGGCTAGAAATTATGGAATCAGCGGCACCAGGTATGCAATTCAGAAGGGAACAAAAAGCAGACCAAAAGATGGTTGGGTAGATGTGAATTCTTTTTGCGAGAGATTTGAACAGATGGAGGATGATGCGGACGTAGTGGTAGTGTTTGGCGGGACAAATGATTATGGGCATGGGGATGCGCCGCTGGGCAGTTTTTCAGATCGGAGCCCGGAAAGCTTTTATGGAGCGTGTCATTATTTGTTTTCAGGTCTTGTCAAGAAATACCTGGGAAAGACGATTGTAATCATGACTCCGCTTCACAGGTGTAATGAGTTGTGCAAATATGGAGAGGCCAAGGAAAAAAGCTACGGTACGCTGAAAGAATATGTGGACATTATCCGGGAAGTTGCGGAGTATTATTCCCTTCCGGTTTTGGATTTATATGCAAACAGCGGTCTGCAGCCGGAAGTAGAAGAAATAAAAAATACATATATTCCGGATGGCCTGCATCCCAATGATCTCGGACATCAGCTTCTTGCGCATAAGTTGGAAGTTTTCTTGAAAAGCTTATAGCAGGGGTATTTACAGTTTTTCCCGTTGCCGAAAGTGTTAATCCGCGCTATAATGAAATGAACTGAGGAAAGTTCATTCATTGGAGGTAGAAATCATGGATTTTTTTGACAAATTAGGAGAAGCGCTTACAGAAGCAGGGAGAGATGTCAGCCAGAAGGCAAAGGACGTTTCGGAGATTGCAAAGTTAAAAATGGATATTAAATCAAAGGAAGACTATGTACAGAAGCAGTACGTCACCCTTGGAACCAATTATTACAATAACCACAAGGATGACGAGAACAGCGAAGATGCGGAAATGTTCTATTTGATTGGCGAGGCGTTAGCAGAAATCGCCCGGATGAAAGAGGAAGTTCTTCGGATCCAGGGAGCAGCAGAGTGTCCAAACTGTGGTACGAAAGTCGCTTTGGGCGCAGCCTTCTGCAGTAACTGCGGTAAAAAAATGAACGATATGTACGAGGAATAAAAAGGAGCGGCATAAAGTTGAAAGGACAAAGTGAGTGCGGTTCATCGCTATTTCGTGAAGTGTCCGCGACAGAGCTGGATGCGATTATTTCTGATGCCCCCCACACAAAAGTAGAATCTTACAGATTACTGACCGGAGGTTTGTTTAATACAACATATCTTGTAGATACCACAGAGCATGGGCGCATTGTGCTTCGGATTGGACCGGTCAACCGCCATCTGCTGATGCCCTTTGAGCATCGCCTGATGGAGGCGGAACAGCAGGTTTATGCCCTGTGCAGCAAGCGGGGCATCCCGGTGTCTGAGGTTTTGGCGCTGGATATTTCTAAGAAAATTATTGACAGAGATTATATGATTGTCCGCTATATTCCCAGTCAGCCGATGAATGAGGCTAAGCTTATGCCGGAGGAACAGGCGCAGATTTGCAGGGAGATTGGCAAGGCAACCGCCCGGATGCATGAGATTACGGCGCCGCGGTTCGGAAGAATTGTGGATGTGTCGGAGGGAAAAGGGTTTTCTAAGTGGAGTGATTGCCTGCTTGACGAATTGCAGCAATGGGAGAGCGTAGCGGCGGCCATTGATTTGTTTACGGAAAAGGACCGGATGCAGGTTCGTGAGATTTTTGGGCAGGCCCTTCCATATCTAAATGAGATAAAAACACCATGCCTGGTGCACACGGATCTCTGGTTTGGCAATGTTTTGGTCAGAAACAATGGGGCTAGTCAGGAGTTTGCGGCGATTATTGACGCAGACCGGGCGCTGTGGGGCGACCCGGAGTTTGAATTTTCAGCCATTGGCTGGATGCAGAATGATGAACATTTCTGGGAAGGATATGGTCGGCGGCTTTCCGCTGACAATCCTGGTTTGATACGGCGGGGAATCTATCGATTATTGAGCCGCCTGTGGAATAGCTATGTATTCATGCGGGAATATAACGAACCTGAAACCGCATACGAGCAGCGTGCGGAGGCATATGAACAGATGGAGGAGCTGCAGCAGCTTTTAAGAATGTCAAGAAATTAATTTCTTGACATTCTTTCTTTTTTGCTATATTCTTTGAATAGAAGAGATAAACTATAACAAAGGGGTGTTCGAATGGGAAACAAAAATGAGCGCGGTGCAGGGCGTAAACCTACGCTTGGACCGGAAGTGATTCGAGAGATACAGAAACGGAGAGCGGGGGGCGAGACAGTAACTGCTCTTGCCCGAGAGTATGGGGTTTCCCGACAGACACTTTCCGGCTATTTGACGGTCAAAGAGCCGGAGCAGGAGCAGATTTGTTCCACAATCCGTAAATGGATGGAACTGAATCAGAAATTTCGTGAGGTCAATGTGATGGATTACACTATGCGCATGGAATATATGTGTGAGGAAGAACTTTGTACTGTTATACTGGTGGATTTTAAAGGGAAGAAAATTGCAGCTTATAATGAGACAGATAACGTGATTCAT
>JAGASC010000088.1 GCA_017621905.1 Roseburia sp. | reverse complement strand
GATGAGCAGGGAGTTACCTGTATAAAACCAATTGGAGAATCAGAAACAACAGAGGGTAGACTGGCACGTGGTGCAAGTAATATTTATAGAGACTTTTTTAACTCAAATGCGGCCTACGAGTACGTAAACAGTTATTCTTCTGGCGAAGATATTTTGAAAACAATTCCGCGGAAGGATTTTGCGTACAATACTTATAGTGGAGCACCCACTAAAGTGCTTAATACCGAATCGTCAGACTCGGATTATTCCATAATTCGGGAGAGAATTGGGGAAATCATAAAAAACTATCAGACGCAGATGATTCTTGCCAAGGATGAGGCTGCCTTTGAGGCACTTTATCAGGAATGTCTTGATGTTATCCAGGAGAATGACCTTGATAAATTGAAAGAATACGTGCTTGGTCTTTCAAAGGATTATATCGCGGAGATGGAAGCTATGGGTGTGGAGTTTCAGTAATGATTGAGACTTAATGACGGAAATGAATTGTATAATTGGCGCAGATGGTGCGGTGTTACATCATCTGCGCCGAATAAATCATAACAACAGAAAGAGGGTGTACTTCGTGGGAAAAATGAGAAAACATCTGTGCCTTTTAAAAAAACAGATTGGTTATCATTTGCTTGTCTGGCCAGCGCTGGTTTTTACTATAATTTTCTGCTACATTCCTATGGGAGGCTTGGTCATTGCATTTAAAGATTATAAGCTGCGCACAGGCATTTGGGACAGTCCATGGAATGGACTGGACAACTTTAAAAACCTGTTTGCAGATTATTATATGCCACAGATTATTCTCAATACCGTTGCAGTAGGAGTATTGAGCATCGTTGTGTCCTATCCCATTGTGATTGGTTTTGCACTGCTATTGAATGAGATTCGATCGGCTGCTTTTAAGCGGATCATTCAAACAGTCAGTTATCTGCCACATTTTATTTCCTGGGCAATTATGGCAGTCATACTCAAAGCACTGTTTTCGGCAACAGATGGTGTGATTAGTGGATTGCTGTGTGATTTGGGCATCACCTCCGGCCCGCTGAATATTTTGACAGCAAGGGACAGTTATTGGGGACTGGTGGTGTTTTCTTCCGTGTGGAAAGAAATGGGCTGGTCGGCAATACTCTATCTTGCAGTAATTGCCGGTATCGATGAGACACTGTATGAGGCAGCAAAGATAGACGGAGCCGGACGTTTTGCCCGTATGCGGTATATCACAATGCCTCAGCTTAAGGGAATCATTGCAATTACATTAATCATGAGTGTTAGTGGTATTCCAAATACCGGTTTTGACCAGGCATATTATCTTTCAAATAACGTGAATATCGAGTCAGCAAAAACACTATCGTATTATGTCTATACAAGTGGTTTGCAGAAGGGAAATTTCGCGTATGCAACAGCCATAGGTATGGTTCTCTCCATAGTGTCAGCCACCTTGATGGTCGCGGCGAATTTCATTTCGCGTAAACTTACAGGAAAGGGGCTTTACTGATGAAACGAAAAAAAAATCTTCCGATAGGAGAAAGGGTTTTCTTCAGTGTAAATACACTGATTATGATTTGCCTGCTGGTAGTCATGCTCTATCCTTTTTGGTACTGTATCATAGTCTCATTTAGCGATGCAAATGATTTCCTTAAGGGACCGCTTTATTTATGGCCGAGAAAATTTACACTGGAGAATTATGATTTTGTCTTATCGAGTAATCTGTTCGGTGTGGCAATTCGTAATTCGGTTTTCCGTACAGTGTTAGGAACGGTACTACATTGTGTTTTCACAGGCGCTGCTGCCTATGGATTGAGCAGACCCAATCTACTGTACCGAAAATTTTATACCACTGTTTTTGTTATTACTATGTATTTCGGCGGTGGATTGATTCCTACCTATCTGCTCTATCGTAATCTCGGTCTGATAGACAATTTTCTTATTTATATCATACCGAGCATGTTTAGTTTTTACAATTGCATCTTGTTTATGTCATTTTATGAATCCATTCCTGCTTCGCTGGAGGAATCTGCGCGTATGGACGGTGCCAACACCCTTACAATATTTTTCAAAATAATTGTTCCTGTATCAAAACCAATTTTTGCAACGGTAGCATTGTACAGTATTGTCGGGCAGTGGAACGCGTGGTTTGACACATTGACATTTACAAAATCCAAAAGCCTGACAACACTTCAGAGCATGATGGCAGAGATGCTGCAAGCGGCCGAAAATATGGAAAAGTTGATTCAGCAGCTTTCAGCTACGGGGGCCACTGGTGCTAACCTGGCGGTTGCTGACGTTTCTCCTATGACTGTGCGCGTTGCAACAATGGTGATAACTACATTTCCAATTGTGGTGGTGTACCCATTCTTCCAAAAATATTTTGTAAAAGGTATTATGTTGGGCTCAGTCAAAGGGTGAGGAGCGCCTAGAAAGGGCAGATAATTTAGTGGGTGGAACCCAGTAGTAATAAAAAAATTAAAAAATGGAGGTAGCCATTATGAATTTTCCATTTCCAAAAGATTTTTTGTTTGGAGCAGCATGCTCTGCATGCCAGATTGAATCCGCATGTAATGAAGGCGGAAAGGGTGAGGATGTCGGTGAACACTATTTTAAACTTTATCCGGAAAAATATTGTGGTGGAGATCCGAACAACTCTGCCGATTTTTACTGGCATTACCGGGAGGATATTAAAAAACTGAAAGAGATGGGATTGAAAATCTTGCGTTTTACCATCTCTTGGTCCCGGATCTATCCAAACGGACCAAAAGAGGTTTGCCAGGCCGGTATAGATTACTACAGTGATTTGATCGATGCGATAAAAGAGGCCGGTATGGTTGCATTTTTTGATTTATTCCACTGCGACCTTCCCTATTGGGTCATTGAAAAAGGTGGAATCATAGATCCGGAATTTAGCGACTGGTTTTGCGCATATGCAAAGACCTGTTTTGAAGCTTTCGGAGATCGGGTGGATTATTGGGCAACTGTCAATGAACCCAGCATTAACTGCATGGGCGCTTATGCGTACGGTATCAATGCCCCCTTTATGAAAGATATGGAAAAGGGGTTGCTGGCAACGCATAATATGATTCTTACACATTACAGGGTGGTCAGAATGTATAAGTCCATGGGATTTCACGGCAAGATCAGCGCTGTGCTTCACGTGCAGCCTACCTACAGCCTTTCCCTGGATCCAAAAGATATTGCAGCAGCAGATCGTGATATGGAGTTTTATTCCGGTGTATGGCTGGATGCTATGTTTTTGGGACGATATCCGGAAGTTCTTCTTAAGTACCCGTGGTATAAGGATAAGCTGCCGAAGAATTATGAAAAAGAGCTGCGGGATAATTTTATCCCATCTGATTTTATCGGATTTAATTATTACAATCCGGCATTTGCCAGATATGTGGACAACGGGGAATTGGATTATGAGATATTCGCGAATCAGGAGCTGTCCCAGGATGGCTATGGATTTGTGCAGTATCCCCAGGGACTGTTTGATTTGTTGATGTATCTGAAGAATAAATATCCGGGTGTAGAATTGATGATAACGGAGAATGGTGTTGGCAAGAAGAAATGGGGAAACCTTGAGGAGGAGCGGGAGGATGACTACCGCGTTACTTATCTGCGTGAGCATCTGCGTGAGATATCCCGTGCTTATCAGGCAGGAGCGCCTGTAACCGCTTATTGTCATTGGTCCTTTATGGATACCAACGAATTGTACGCAGGCGGTTATAACTATATGTTTGGTCTTATGCAGGTTAATTTTGAGACAAAAGAAAGAATTCCTCGCAAGAGCTTTCATTACTATAAAAAAGTGATTGAGAATGGAATGGTGGATTAAGCTATGAAAATCATTGATGTCAATGCTGCCATAGGCGGCAAGGATGTGTCCGGAAGGCCAGTGGGCCTTTCGGAGCTTTTGGCGAATATGGAACTATACCATATCACCCATGCAGTTTGTTATCATGAATATGCGCTTCTTGATCCCGCGCATGGCAACAGCCTGATGAAGGAAATTGCCGGTCAGTCGGGCGGGGCGGTGGGAGTAAGCGCCCTTTTGGATCCGGCCCTTGGCGCGGACAACCTACCCGGAAGCGGCTCTTTGACCCGGCGATTGCAGGCCTTTGCGCCGGAATCTGTCCGTATTTCTCCCGGGAATTCCAGGGTGGCATTCCATCCCTTCTATTGGGAGGAAATCCTGGAAGCGGTGAATGAACTGGGGCTTCCAATTGTGATTGACGGCAATTATACGTCTGAATTCTTTGAGAACCTTCCGGAGGCTGCAAGGCAGTACCCGGATGCAAAGTTCATACTGGTAAGATGGGGAACCTGCGGCGGGCGTTATGTATTCCCCTTGATACAGAAGAGAAAGAATGTTTATTTTACGGTAGACTATATGGTGGATTACCAGCAGGTGGAAGAAATCTGCGAAAGATCCGGTGCGGGTCAGCTGCTCTTTGGCACCAGCTTTCCGCAGTTTTCTCCTGCCGGAGTCCTTGGAACCGCATTATATGCGGATATACCGGAAACCGAACGTGAAATGATCCTGTATAAGAACTGGGAGGTGATGTGATATGACAATTCGGGAAGAGGCATTTGCCGGAAAACCGCTCAGCTGTCCTGTGATTGATGCGCATACGCATATCTGTGCCTATCACCTGAGCGGATGGCATCAGAGATATAGCCATACAAAGACAGAAGTAGTATTGGAGGATATGGAAAAACTCGGAGTTGACTGTATCGTCACATCGCCGCATCCCATGGTGCAGGAGCGGATGGAGGAAGCAAATGAAATAGCGGCAAAGGAAAGCGTACGTTTTCCGGGAAAGGTATATGGATATATTACCGTTGTTCCTCCCTGCGGGATGGAGCGGATAAAGGAACAGCTAAACCGATATGCAAAACATCCGGGATTTGTCGGGGTAAAATTCCTGACGGGATACCATGGTGACTTCAACCAGCCGGAATATCAATATGCGCTGGATTTTGCGGATGAAATGTCCTGTCCGGTGCTGCTGCATGTCTGGGGAGGCGTGCCTTCCGCGAAAGACTGTGCGAAAGCCCTAGAGACACGGCATAATCTGAAACTGGTGGTGGCGCACCAGGGCGGTGGGTATGCAGAGAATACCCGTTCCTTTGCACCGATGATCCGGGAATATGAAAATGCATATATGGAACTCTGCGGCTCAATGGACAACCGCCTTCCGGTAGAAATGATTGTGGATCTGGTGGGTGAGGATAAGGTCATCTACGGAACGGACGCCATCAGCCTGGATCCGAAATACGAATTTGGAAGGGTGGCATTTTCACCTCTTAAGGATCAGGTGAAAGAAAAAATATTTGCAGGCAATTTCTTGCGGCTGCTGGAAACATCCCAGATGGGAAAAATCAATTTGTAGAATGCGGCAAATACATTGAAAAGTTTTCCGCGGATGGCAGAATGCGGAAGTAACGGTAGGAAAAGCAGTAACGATGAAGGGCTGAATAGTTACGAGAAAGATAAAATTGGAGAGCCTTGTATGTATAAAATTTCCGTTCCAATTATGAATCAGAATATTGTGCGTGCCGGAAGAGACCGGCTTGTTGAACGCTTGGAAAAGATGAATGTCCAAAGAGTTTTTTTGGCACTTGACGCCTATATCATTGATGACAAAGAGAGAGAAAAATCTCTTCAGGATTTGCGAGAAAATTGTCTTTTTTTAAACAAAGAGGTTTTGAGGTTGGGGCGTGGATATGGACATTTATGATTCGCAGTGATGATCGTTATGTCCATATGACTTCTCCTGACGGCAGGGTATCAGCAACGCAGATATGTCCTTCCGATGTAGCATTTCGTGCATTTGCAGGACAGTACGTTCAGGAAATTGCAAGGTGTGGTGTGGACATGATCATGTACGATGATGATTTTCGTTATGGCTTTATTGACATCGGTATGGGATGCACCTGCAAAAACCATCTTGCCCGGATGTCCAAAATACTTAATGAGGAGATTGCTGCCGAGGGACTGAGTGAGAAACTATTGGCGGGCAGTAGAAATAAATATCGTTCTGCGTGGCTTTTGGCAAATGGCGAATTCTTCCGACAATTTGCCAGGGAGATGCGCGGGAAGTTGGACGAGGTGAACCCGGAGGTACGGTTTGGCCCCTGTTCCTGTATGTCTCTGTGGGATTTTGATGGCGTGAGCACAGCTGAAATCAGTCGTATCCTTGCCGGAAACACCAAACCTTTTATGCGCCTGATAGGTGCGCCCTATTGGTCAGTCAACCGCAGTTGGGGCAATCGTCTTCAGGATGTCATTGAGTTGGAGCGTATGGAGCGCAGCTGGTGTGATGACGATATTGAGATTTTTGGCGAGGGAGACGTCCATCCCCGCCCGCGTTTTGCTTGTCCGGCCAACTATTTGGAAGGCTTTGATACAGCTCTGCGCGCCGACGGTCGGATGGATGGTATATTGAAATATGTTGTGGACTATAGTTCCGGCGCGGATTATGAGACCGGTTATATGCAGCGTCATCTGCATAACGAACCACTTTATGAGCAGATTGAACGTCATTTTTCTGGGAAAATGTTATGTGGTGTGCGTGTCTGGGAAACTATGTGTAAGTTTGAGGATGCGGAAATTCCGGAAGAGGTGGCTGGAACCACAGATGTACAGGATATGTTCTTCTCTCCGGCGGCAAGGATGATGGCGGGGAATTCGATTCCAACCATTTACAAGGGAGTTGGTGTCGCCGGTGTTGCGTTCGGAGAAAATGTTAAGTATATCTCCGGGAAGGCGCTTGAGAATGGGCTTATTCTTGATGCAAAAGCAGCATCTATCCTTACAGAACGAGGTGTTGATGTCGGCATTACAGCTATCGGCGAGCGGACGAGCGTGTTTGAGGAGCATTTTTTGAAGGACGACGAGTATGTTCCTGTCACCGATGCCAGAGCCTATAAGATGACCCTCAGTGATAAGGCGCAACTTCAGAGTGTCTTTACCATGGGGAATGAGAGCATACCTGCTTCCTATCTTTACGAAAATGTGAATGGACAGAAATTCCTTGTATTTACCTTCAATGCCTACTTTGCCCCAGAGACGTTGTTTCGTCAGTATACCCGCTCGCGCCAGCTTGCCGATGCCATTACGTTGTTTTTTAGTCATCCTTTGCCGGCATACAGTTTTGGCAACCCCGATCTCTACTTGCTCTGTAAGGAAAGAGCGGGTGCACTTGCTGTTGGCCTGTGGAATTTTTTTGCGGATAGTATTCTTAAACCGGAGGTTATGCTGGATAAAGTATATAAAAAGATCACTTTTATCAATTGTACCGGCGAGTTGCAGGGGAACCGTGTTATTTTGAACGAGTTACAGCCCTTTGCTTTTGCGGGCTTTGAAGTGGAATAAGGAGTATGAGTAACAATAATATTCCTTTTTTGATGTGGAATGGAACATGTTGTTGCTGCAAATGTGTATCTGCCCTGGCCATGGTAGTGGAGAGCCAATCTTTTTTCGTGTTCAGATTCATTCAGGCCTGATGGTGTAAGACAGCCAATTCTGCATCAATTCATCCTGATGCAAAACGCACCATGCTAAAATTAATTTTAATTGTCTGGATGGCAGAGCACCTTTTATTACTCATATATTTCAATAACACCGGTGTTGCAGCACAAAATTATTTAAATCATACATCCCAATACTGTTTCATGTATTCCTCAGCACGTTCAGGTGAAATAGCACATTTTTTAATAAGCTTTTCGAGTGTAACTTGACGAGAAGCATTGAGTTCTTTGCAACTTTCTATCAATATTTCAATACCCTGTTCCACGCCTTTATTTACCAATCTCTGACCTAACCTTGTCATACTAATATCCTCCATAATCTCATCCAAATCCATAGACTCTAAAAATCTGTCTGCCATAGCATAAATCACCGCCTCAATCTTTCTAATCTCTTCCGGTGGTACATCAGTGGCCTGACGAATAATCGCATATGTAGCTTTGATTCGCTCCTTCTGCGTCATAGTACCGCCCATTAAAGGGCATAGCGTCAAAGGTACAATATCCTGCTTCGTCAACGGTTCACCTGCTTCAATTTTCCGTTGAAGTTCCGCAATCAACTGGTCTGCGTCCTCATCCTGCATAATAATCGGATGAACGCGATATACATTGATCCCCTCCGTGAATTCCGTCATAGGCCTTTTAATGGTACCAGAGTATAATACATAAGTCGTTACCTCAACCTTGTGTTGATAACTGGTCAAGGCTTCATATGCGCGAAATCTCTTCAGCCCCGCAAGCCCTTCGTTGGTACTTTGAAATTCAAAATGCTTCCAGGAACCATCCTCCATAACGAGATTAAAGTCCTGATAAAGCTTCTGCAAGTCCAGATGCACCAGTTCCGTTGGTGCGAAGGATACGACTTTCCCAGGAATATGCAAATAGGGAAGAAGTTCGTCTGCAAAAAAATGCATACTGGTTTTGAGTGCGCCATCCTCCTGCTGCTGTGCATCGGAAGGCATGGGATATTGCTGTTGCATACCGAAAGACAAAGCATCTTCCGGTTGTTTCGCACCGGAAGCGATAAGTTCTTCCAGACTTCCAATACCAGAAGAACTTTCTTCTGGCACTGGCTGTAGTGCGCCCCGCTGGAGCACGTTTCTTTCTGCCATATAGTATCCTTTCCGTAAAGACTATACAGAGAAACCACCTATGATTACTATAACAAAAAACATAGTAACAGACAATGGATTTTACTGAAAAATAATTTTATAAAAGTCTAAAAATGGTGTTTTTCTAATCATTCCTTGTGGTAAATTCCTCCGATAAGGGAGAAGATAAAACGCGATATTGGAATTAGAAAATAGAGCAAAAGGGCTTCTCTGATATAGAACCATCGTCTGTAAAAGCAAGCCTACTATGTGAAAAGAATAATGTCAAGAAAAAGTGGAAAATTTCAGCATTGTGTTTAAGAATATCCGGTGAAAAAGGGTCCCATTTTTGTAAGAGATGCTGAATTTTGCGAAATCAGGTAAAAGAAAAGCTTGCAAATAAGCTGATGGAAGCCGGTATCGACACAGGGCTGATAGCGGAGGAGAATGGTGAATTTGTGGAGGAGTATTTCATAAGTGAAAATGCAGGAATACACGACATAAAGAACGGAGCGCAAAAGAAGCTGCAGTACAGCGGAAAATAAAAACTAGAACTGTTCCGGAAAGCTTGAAAGGGATATGGTATATTTGTCAGAAATAGCACCTTATGGTTTTGCAGCCTTTGAGGTGGTATAATATGAGAAAATTTTATCAAAATAATAGACGTTCTCTATAATCAAAAAAGTGTGCAGGTTTGTTTCTGGTAACCTGCACACTTTATTTACACTTTCTTTCCAAAATATCATTAAGGAATCACCAAGGAGAGATTAAATCTCATAAAGTTTGATGCCTTTTATTTTACAGAAACTCCGCAGCTCCTCACGATAATCTCCGTATCCCACCATCCAGTGATGACCGATTCCATTCTGCATAATCTCCTGATTGATCTGCTCCACCTTCTTTTCAAAGCGGATGACCACCGGATTTCCGGGAAATTCCATGCCGCAGGGAATCGCTTTTCCTGTCATGACCGACATACGGAACTGATCTCCGTGTCCGCAGATATTGACAGCTGTAACCGTTCCTGTTTTCATCAGAAAACGGCTGCAGACGCCGGTCTCTGCCAGACGTACCGGTGCAAGCTCAACCTCGCCCTCTGCGATGGAAAATCCGGAGGAACCACAGTGGGCGAACAGAATCGTGTTTTTCTCCTCGTCCAGATAGAGCAGATCCGTATTATTTACCGGAAGGCCGCTCAATTCGTACAAAAGCTTCATGGTAAGGGCATTTGTTACATCTCCCTCGCAGGCGCTCATCACGCCTTCTTCCGCCAAAATGGAATAGCCCAGACAGACCTTTCCCATATAGGTGGTGTAGCATTTTACGGACAGAGCCTCCAGGGCATATTCATCCACCAGCTGTTTCAATGCTCCATAATATTTTATGGATTCCAGCATAGACTCTTTGGAAGACAGGACCTTACATGGCTTTAAGAGTTCGCTCTTTTCTTCCAGAAGTTTTTCCGCTTCCTCGTCTGTCATAGCTGCCACTTTTTCTGTCATTTCTTTTTCATCCAGATTTACTACTCTGGCCCCTAGTTTCTGTTTGATTGCAAATTCATCATAGGCAATCTCTGTCATTCCTTTTACACGGCCGCCGATGGCTCCGACTCTTACATGCTCCATGCGATTAGCCAGCGCCAATGCGGTACCGATTTGTTTTGTCTGATTTGCACAGGCAATGCTGTCCGCTTCGCCATACACGAACTCGTAAGTTTTTCCAATATCGGTAAATACTGCGCCAATCTGATGCGCACAACACAGAGAACCTGTCTCTCTATGGGGATATGCCCGTATAATAAGGGGCTTGTCCACGTATGCAAGCAGATCCAGCAGATGATGGTCTTCACTCCAAGTTGCAACACAAATCAACAAAGCATCCGCTTCCACATCTTTTAACAGAGCTACTGCCTTTTCAACGCTTTCCAAATCGTGGAGCACAACGTCGATATTGTGGCAGACAACACCCACAGAGTTTAAAGCTTCTGCGGTCTGATTACGTAAAGTTTCCGCGTTTTCGTAACCAATTTCAAAGGGATGTCCCAGCCCTATTGCTGCAATATTAATCTTCATACAATCCTCCTTGTTTTTCCGGAGGAAAAATGCGACCACCTTTGTGGGAGCAGGGGATTTTCCTCCTAATTTTCTCATAGAAAATTTGTTTTCCGAAGGAAAAATGCAACTCTGCCTGCAGAGTTTTCACTCCTGTGGGAGCAGAGGATTTTCCTCACTTGTTTTCAAAAAAATTTTACGGCAAAATACGTCTCGGAACCACACGGTAAGCATCATTTGCCATGCGGAATCCTTCAGCAAACTCGACACCGCACTGGATTCCTCTGTACCGGGCAATCGTGCGGTAATCATCGAAGAAATCTTTATCTGCCATAGTATCTTTGTAATTATCCTGCATCCAGGAAACCTGGCTCTTGTGCTCCCGGCACATAGCCATTTTTATGTCTATTGTATCTGTAATATCCACATATTCCGTTGGAACAAACCCTAATCCGTTTACAGGTTCAAAATAGGCAATGATCGGTATTTTATCATAGGCCGGAGATTTTGTGTGTATTTTTTCGATGGGAATCATCACTGCAATATCATTGACAATTTTACTGGTCAGCTCATGATCCGGATTGTAATCCTCCGGGTTATGGGTCAGGATCACGTCTGCTTTGCAGTATCTTACCAGATCGATAAATGCCAGTCTGGCTGCCTTATCTTCAAAAAACATTTCATCATCATAATCCAGGCAGATATATTCTGCGCCGATGTGTGCAGCTGCTCTTCTTGCCTCTTCTTTTCGGATAGCAGCAATTTCCTCCATAGAGAGTGTAGACGAACCGATATTTCCATTGGTAGCGGTAGCCGTAAATACTTTGTGGCCCATTTTGGCATATTTTGCCAGTGTTCCGCCACAGGACGTTTCGATGTCATCCGGATGTGCTCCGATTGCTAATATGTTCATGGTGGTACCTCCGTTTTTTAATGATTTTCTTCCATCATGGTTATTTTTACATGGTATTCTTTCACTTCGCCGGGCTGCATAAATTTCAGCATACCGGTTTTTCTCATAATATCCCTTCCGCCGGGATAGCAGTTTCCGCATTCAAGACCAAGGGCATAATCACGTACTCCCATGGACTTCCATTCTACAAAGCTATCCAGTTCCTCTGTGTCAAAGGTAATAGAAAGTCCCATACCAAGCTTCGGCTGGAAAATGGAGGCTTTCCCGTTTTTATCTGCAAATTTGTGGAGATAACAGCGTTCCTGGCAGTTTGGAGTTGGCTTTTCCATATGCATCCAGTTGGCAATATCCTCCGCTGCATGGTCATCATAGGGGATTACCTCTGCGGAAGATATTTTTACAATGCTGTCTTCGTCCAGCAGCGGATAACCCATATTCATATGATAGAGAAGCTCCATGGGCTCCACTCTGTCTCCGGTATTTTTTACAACATCACAGATTTCAAAAGAATTTTCCTCGGTGGAGACTTCGATTCTTCGTTCCAGTCGAAGTTTTCTTCCAAAGAGAACCTCATCCTTTGTAACGGTGTGGATCACCAGCTTCCCGTCTTCTTCGGTCCAATAGGCTTGTTCACAGGGGCGGTTGCCAATAGAACCGTGAAAGGGCAGTTCTTCGCCATCATCTGTGCAGCAGCAGCTTACATTCTCCAGACCGCAGGTGGTAAGGAAACCGGCGGTAAAGGAAACTTTCCAGTTATCGCCAAAACCATTAAAATAGGCTGGTGCCGCATATCCGGAAGGCGACATATAGCTCATATTGATGCCTTTAAAACGCAGTCTTGTGATATCTCCATTTCTGTCCGGTGAAACAGTGAGCATAAGTCCTTTTCCGTTATTTACCTCATATAGGCGCAGACCATCACCTTTTCCGCCCACCAGACGGTGCTCTTCGATTCCGTAAATCTGGGAATCATGTCCGATATATGGATTCATAAATCCTCCTTGCTTCAATTAAAAAAATAAGGGGTACATTTAAAAATATTTCTGTACCCCTTATGGATTTTATGATTACGCTTCACAGACCATATTCCGTGATTTGTTTACATGCAACGCAAAAATTCCGTTTTATTTCTTCATGTAGAAAATTACACAGGTACAGAAGCTGCCGTCTTCTGAAATGATTTCATAATCACCAAAATAAGCAGGTACTGCAACACACTGCAGACGCTCAATACTTGTGCTAAGCTCCGGATTGGATTTGCTGCGTATTGTTACGTTGTGACCAACGGTCAGTGTAATAATCTGTAAGTGCTTGCCGGAAGTTGTGTACTCACCGCGTTTGTCAAAATAGATTCTTTCGATATCAAACGGCATTTCCGGAAGACTGGAGAATTTATCCATCCAATATTCTTTTGTCCAAAGAGTTACCTCAGCTCTTGCACGCAGGTTCTCCTGTACATATTTTGCACGGCGATAGTGCTCGTTATCGAATGCATGTTTCAGATGCATTTTCAGAGGCTTGCCTGTCATGGTCTTTGTTTCATCATCCCAGGAATTACGTGCAAAGTCATACTGGAAGAAGGAATACTCTGTTCCTGCGATGGATGGGCTGGTATCCATCTCCAGGACCATCTGATTGCCGCCGTGTCCGTGAGTGGTTCCTGGTGGAATCAGGTAAAGATCACCCACGTTGGACTGCCAGTTGGCAATGTAATCTTTCCAGTTCTCGATCGGCTCTAAGTTGTTGGATTCGTAGCACTTGTTCTCGAACTCTTCCAGATCGCAGTCATCCTTGAATCCCATCCATGTATTAGCGCCTTCATATGCCTCTGCAATATAGTAGGTCTCATATCTTCCCAGCGGCTCGTTGAAGTGGCTCTTCACATAACGGCTGCTTGGATGGTTATGAATTGGCATGGAAATACGCTCTGCCGGCTGTTTATCCGGGAAATATCCATCGTCAAGCCAGATGTCGAGAGGCCACAGGTCAGGATAGTTCTCTGCCATATAGTCACCGGTTACTTCTTTATTGTGTTTCAGTAAGTTGATCAATGGGAAGTTCAACATCTGCTCTGCGCCGAAGTCGATAACAACAGACATTTCCGGTCCGGACATTTTGTTCCATGCAGAAATCTCTAATCCTTTAATATCCCAGAGGTCTTTGTGACGGTATGCGCCCCATGGACCCGGCTGGAAAATCTGTACCTGCTTGATCGGATGTTTTACCGCTTCTGCTACGATCTCATCGTAACCTGCGCGGGTTACCATTTTCAGGTTCTCCAGGTCATAAGCTTCCAGATAGAAGTCCAGCTGTGTGAACATATATTTCTTATGGCGCCACAGCAGATAGAAGTCATTGTAATGATATTCTTTCCAGTTATAATACTCAGGTGCCTCTGTGCAGCCAAATGGAATCAGCTGTCCTTCCCACATCTTTAATTCCAGACGCTGCATGGTGGTGTCAAGATAAAATACCTTGCCATAGGCATCTCTCAGTTCCGGTACTGCAGCACCAACGCCGTATACCAAAACCGGTTTCCCTGCCTGTGCCAGTTTGTCGGAAAGTGCTTTTAGCGCATCCGCATCCATGATATCAGATACCATACCGCTGTCATTTACATATCCAAAGCCCGGGTCGTCTGTGATATACGGTTGTTTATACTCTGCAAGTTTCTCCTGGGAGATGTATAATGTACTTGCATCGATAAATTCGCAATCAGCCCCGCGCTGATTCATTTCCTGTTTTACATACTCTACGATTGCCTGATAGTCCACTCCGTACCAACCGTCGAGTGCTACTGTGCCGGCAGCATTTAACTGATCAGCAATTACTTTTACGACTTTGTCTGTACCGAATACTGCTGATTCCACTGTTTCTTTGCTTACCTTGATGACATTTTCCGCATTATGTTTGTCTTCATAAAGTGGCATTTTCGTTTCCTCCTGTTTTTCATAATATTTTTTAGTTGATAGGGGAGATTTACTTGTTACCTGATACTCTGGTGGCCACACATTTTATCGGGAGTTATAAGTATTTTTTGTATGTTCTCCTAGGTATTACGATATCATTCCATACGATTCTTCACAATAAAATATCTTCACGAAAAACTATAAAATCTTCCACCAATTTTATATTTTCCCTTGACGATGAATAGGGAGATATATTATAAAGAAAGAAGGCAACTATGAAGGTGGTGAATAGATAGAAAAGGGGGAAGTCGGGGCGAAACTGTCTTGGCGGGTGTTTCG
>JAGASC010000087.1 GCA_017621905.1 Roseburia sp. | reverse complement strand
CCATTGTCCTGATGGCCGGAATCCGTGAAAAAATTGAGTATAACGATATTCCAAAGCCATTTCAGGGAACCGCAATTGTATTGATCAGTGCATGTTTGATGTCAATTGCATTCATGGGATTTTCAGGCATCATTTAAGTGCGGCAGGGAGGTTAATGATGAATTTTGCAGCTATATTGTGTGCGGCCCTGATTGTGGGCGGCGTAGGTATTCTGATTGGATTTTTCCTGGGTATTTCCGGAGAAAAATTCAAGGTGGAAGTGGACGAGAGAGAGGAAGCCATCTTAGGTGTGCTTCCGGGAAATAACTGTGGTGGCTGCGGTTATGCCGGATGTTCCGGTCTGGCAGCTGCTATTGTAAAGGGCGAGGCTCCGGTGGGCCAGTGTCCGGTGGGCGGTGCGCCGGTTGCTGCCAAGGTAGGTGGGATCATGGGAGTTGCTGCAGAGGAAGGCGAGCGCATGGTTGCCTTTGTAAAATGTGCAGGAACCTGTGAGAAGGCGAATAAGGACTATGAATATACCGGAACGGAAGACTGCGGTTCCATGGCATTTGTGCCAAACGGTGGTCCGAAATCCTGTAATTATGGCTGTCTTGGATATGGGAGCTGTGTGAAGGCCTGTCCTTTCAACGCCATTCATATTGAAGACGGTATTGCAGTGGTAGATAAGGAAGCCTGCAAGGCCTGCGGAAAATGTGTGGCGGTATGTCCGAAACAATTGATTGAACTGGTACCTTATAAGGCAAAGCATATGGTTCGGTGCAGCGCAAAGGAAAAAGGCAAGGATGTTATGAAGGCTTGTTCAGCAGGATGTATCGCGTGCCGTATCTGTGAGAAGAACTGTCCTTCTGATGCGATCCATGTGGTGGATAATATTGCACATATCGATCAGAGTAAGTGTACCGGCTGCGGTATTTGTGCGGAGAAGTGTCCAAAGAAAATAATCCTTTAAGATATTTTCTTTGCATACAATTCTGTAAGGATGATCTGATGATCTCAGAAGAAAAATATAGATAAAGCATATGGGAACTGTTACAGAGACAACATTTTATATTAAGCTATGTTGGTGTCTGTGAGAGTTCCCTGTTTTTATTCGCTAAAAATTTTTTGAAGTAACCTATTAATTCATACGCCGGAACTCCAGAGGTGTCATCCCGGTTATTTTTTTGAACATGGCAATAAAGTGGCTGGAATCCGGAAATCCCACACGGTGCGCAATTTCCTGGACCTCCATACGAGGATAGGTCAGCAGAAATTCCTTGGCCTTATTGATGCGGTAGGAGGTCAGATATTCATAGGAGGAGCAGCCGAGAAAACGCCCAAACAGTCGTGAAAGATATTGTGGAGAAATATAAACCCGGCGGCTTAATTCCTGTACGGTAATTCCAGCTGCAAAATTCGTTTCAATCTCTTTTATCACAGGTGCTACATACCTCTGGTACAGAGGGTCTTCTGTCAGTTCACTGGTATACACACCATCCACAAAATGCATCAGCAGCCTGTAGCAGTCAATGGAAAGCGTTTTCGTGTCTAATGGCATTGTTTCATATTTCTTTGCAATATCAGAAATCATTGCGCCGATGCGGATTCCCTGTTCTTTTTCAATAAAAATAAGCTGTCTGTTTCCAAGAAGTTTTGGAATGCTGCTTTCGATAGTCCCGGTAAATGTGGCAAAGCAGGTGTTCCATTCCGGTGTTATGGACCAGTAGGAATGGCGCGTATAGGGAGCCATAAGAATGCCTTCTCCCGGATTTAGGAGATATCTTTTTCCCTGTATTTCAAACTCACCGGTTCCGGATTCTGTTTGAATATAGTGATAGAGCGGATAGCCTTTGGGGCGTACCATTTTCATTTGATTATAATTACTGCCAATCGAATCAAAGATGAAAGGCTCGCTGACGGGTGTGTTCCTAAAATGAATTGACATGGTTTTCTCCTGTTTCAAAATGTTATATTATTTAGTTTAACATATCACACATGGGTTTGTCTATTTGTTATATAATAAACACGATTTTTAATGGCTGGATGCAGGTTACCGGAACGGAGTGAACAAATTCACTTTAACTTTACCGTAAAACCTGTTATACTTTCTAAGTAATAATCAATAGTTGTGTTTTTGGAAACATACTGGAGCAATTGAAAAAATGAAAGCAGTACGGTAGAAATGAGGTATAAATAGAAAAAGATGGAAAGTAAATTTAAAAGAATTTTATATGGGGGAGATTACAGCCCAAATCATTGGCCCAGAGAAATTTGGGATGAGGACATGCGCATTTCCGGAATGCACATATTAACAGCGCTACAGTCAACGTATTTTCCTGGGCAAAGCTTCAGCCTTCCGAGGAAGCATATGATTTTTCCGAGCTGGATGAAATTGTGGAAATGTTAAGCAGGGAAAACTACGATATTGTACTGGCTACATCCACTGCGGCAGTTCCGGCATGGATGGCAAAGCGATATCCAGAGGTGGAGCGTACCGATTTTGAGGGAAGACATCACAAGTTCGGTCAGCGTCATAATGCATGCCCGAATTCACCGGTCTATCAGAAATATGCGAAAGCACTGGCATCTAAGCTGGCAGAGCGTTATGGAGAAAATGACCATGTGACATGTTGGCATATCAATAATGAGTACGGCGGAATCTGTTACTGTGAGAATTGTGAAAAAGCATTCCGCGTATGGCTGCAGAAGAAATATAAAACCGTAGAAGCGCTGAATAAAGCATGGAATCTGGAGTTCTGGGGACACACCATCTATGACTGGGATGAGATCGTACCGCCCAATTTGCTCAGTGAGGGACAGCCGGGAGACCGGACTGCTTTTGCAGGAATCTCTTTGGACTACAACAGATTTAATTCCGACAGCATGCTGGAGAATTATAAGATGGAACGGGACGCCATCCGTGAATTTGATCCGGACACACCGATTACCACAAACTTTATGGAAATGTTTAAAGGCCTGGATTATTTCAAATGGGCAAAGGAGATGGATCTGGTATCCTGGGATTGTTATCCGGCCTACAATGCGCCCATAAGCTATACGGCCATGGCACATGATTTGATCCGAGTCCTCAAGGATGCGCCATTTATGCTGATGGAGCAGTCTCCCAGCCAGACCAACTGGCGGGAATATAATCCGCTGAAACGACCGGGCCAGATGCGTGCCCAGAGTTATCTTGCCTTGGCACATGGTGCGGATACCATACAGTTTTTCCAGCTGCGCCGCAGTGTGGGAGCCTCTGAAAAATTCCACGGAGCTGTGATTTCCCATGCGGGAACGGAAGATACCAGAGTATTTCGTGAAGTAAAGCAGTTGGGAGAAGAACTGGAAAAACTGGGAAATACCACCCTGGGAACAAGGAATGAGACAGAAGTCGGTATCATATTTGACTGGGACAATTTCTGGGCACTGGAATATTCCACCGGTCCTACCATCGACTTAAAATATGTAGATAGTATGCATACATATTACCGTTTCTTCCATGAACGAAACATTGGAGTGAGTATGATTCCGTGGGATGCGGATTTTGGTAAATATAAAGTGATTGTAGCTCCGGTGCTCTACATGGTAAAAGAAGGGATGAAGGAATCACTCGAAGCTTTTGTACAAAACGGAGGTGTCCTTATCACTACCTATATGAGCGGGATCGTAAATGATACGGACAATGTATACCTGGGAGGCTATCCGGGACCGCTTCGTGAAATGGCAGGTGTGTGGGTGGAAGAGATTGACGCATTGCCGCCGGAATGGACCAATGAGGTTATTTTTACGGATGGAACAAAAGCAGTCTGTGGAATGTTGTGTGATCTGATGCATCTGGAAGGCGCAGAAAGTCTGGCAGAGTATGGAAGAGATTTTTATGCAGGAATGCCTGCTGTGACGAAAAACAGTTATGGACAGGGTACTGTATACTATATTGGAACTCAAATGGCAGAAGCCGGACTGGATAGAGTGCTTGCCATGGCAATGCAGGATGCCGGTGTGACACCTGTGCTGGCGGATGCAGACGGACTTTCTGTTACGTGCAGAAAGGCAGAGGATTGCAGCTATTACTTTGTTATGAACTTCAAGGATGAGGCGCTTGATGTACCGCCATCGCTTGTGGGAAAAGAAGATATCCTGACTGGTAAAATAGTAGAAATGGGAGATCAGCTTGCAAAGTATGATGTAAAAATTATACTTGTACAATAAAATCGTTTTTGATGTAGTTAGATAGAAGTGAATGAAGAGAAGGTATTACTTGGATAAATTTATTATAATTTATATTAGGTAATACTTTTTCTTTTTCTGTTATTTTATTGAACAAAATGTTTGAACCCAAAATGAATGTTACTGTTCACTTTGTTCCAGTAACAAATGAATTACTAATATCGAATTACTTGTGGTAATGTGTTGACAAACAATATTATACAAAATATAATATCGGTAATACAACAGCATTACATAGTTATGAAAGGCGAGACATAATGATCACAAGAAAAATTGCCAGAAATGGCATGCGCGGCAGAAAAAAGGTGTCGGTACTGTTGATTCTGGTGCTGACCTTTACTTTTATATTTATTACTACAGCAGTTTTGCTGGAAACCAGCATGACTCAGACGCGGATCAGGCAGAGGGAAAAGCTGTATGGAACCTGGCAGGCGGCCTATCTAAGAGTGGATGAGTCGGAAAAAGAAGCGTTTCTTTCGGAACCGGATGTAACAGAGGCGGTAGTTTCCTGCCTGGTGGGAAAAGATTCTGAGCATGGAACCGTGTCAGTCATATCCCGGGAAATGGTGGACATGGGAAATATTACACTGACCCAGGGGCGATTGCCGGAACATCCGCAGGAAATTGTATTGGAAGAGAGCGTGGCCAATGAACTGGGGATTACCACGCTTTCCGGGGACAAAGTAACGCTGAATCTGGAACGCACTCTGGTAAGCGAAGACAAGCAGTCCTATCTCTATAATACAGCTTCCGAACTCATACAGCTAGGTTCAGAGGGAGATTATACGCAAATCAGTACCTATCGCCGTCAGTACACACAGACACAACGAATTTCCGACAATCTGATGCTTTCTGTTAACAGTGAATACAGCTTTTTAACGGATGCAGAATCTAGCACGATGCCGGAAGATATTGAAGAAAACGGGTTGCTCTACGGGCAGAAACTGAATCTGAACAGAGAATACGAAGTGACAGGTATCGTGCAGTCCTTCTCAGATTTCTGGGATACCGGCAGCTTTCCGGTGGGGGAAATGTTCGTCTGCCAGGAGGAAGCGGATATTCTTCTGGAGGCAATTCGTCAAAACAGCATCAAGGATTTGTCCGATTATTCCTATGAATACAATATCTACGCTAGGTCTGACACCTTGGGAGAGAATCTGTTTGATGAATTGCAGGAAAAATACGTGACACCGGAGGAGAAAGAAACGGGAAACAGCCGGGCTGTTGCATTTCGCAGGAACACCTATGCGTATCCCAACAGCGGAGGAGAGGTAGAGGAAACCCTGACTTTTCTTGTGATCATGGTTATTTTTGTGATTACATTTTGTGCAATTCTGCAGATTTTCCTCACCCAGATGAAGCAGCGGGCCCGCAAGATTGCATTGCTGAAATCCATTGGGACCACGAACCGGCAGGTCTGTG
>JAGASC010000001.1 GCA_017621905.1 Roseburia sp. | reverse complement strand
TTGTAGCCCATCTTTTTCTGTCTGTGGTTGACAGCTGCTGCTTCACAGATAACTGCCAGGTTTCGTCCCGGACGGATGGGAAGCGAATGACACACCACCTTATTTCCAAGGAACTCTGTGTACTCCTCCTCCAAACCAAGGCGGTCATAATCATTTTCCTTTTTCCAGTCCTCTAATTTTATAACCAGGTCGATCTGCTGTTTTTCCTTGACACATTCTACACCGTACAGGGTCTTTACGTCGATGATGCCGATACCGCGGAGTTCGATAAAATATCTTGTGATATCCGGCGACGTTCCGATCAGGGTATGTTCGTTGATTTTACGAATTTCTACCACATCATCAGTCACCAGACGATGGCCACGGCGCACAAGCTCCAGGGCAGCCTCGCTTTTTCCGATTCCGCTTTCTCCCATAATCAGCAAACCTTCGCCATATACATCCACCAGCACACCGTGAATGGTGATACAGGGGGCCAGCTGCTCGCTCAAACAGTAGATCAGCTCTGCCATAAATTCGGAGGTGCTGCGTCTGGTTCCAAAAACCGGAAGACCATGCTCCTCTGCCAATTGAAGGAATAATTCATCCGGCTGCAAGTTGCGGCAGTAGATGACACAGGGAATGTCATAGGTTACAAATTGCCGATAAATCTCCTTGCGTTTTGTCTCATCTAGCTGCTGCAGGTAAGTATATTCTACCATTCCGATAATCTGAACTCTGGTTTCGTCAAAATAGTCAAAATATCCGCTCAGCTGTAAGGCGGGACGATTCACATCACCGACCTTGATCTTGCGCCCACGCAAGTCTACATCCGGAAGAAAGTTATACAAATCCATAAGCTGCACTATTTTTGCTACGCCTACACTGACACCACTATTCATACTAATCTCCTCTTTTCCGTAACTGTTCAGTCCCTTCGCAGTTACGACCGCAAGCCCATGAAAATCGCTTCGCGATGGGGGCTTGCTCTCATATGTTCTACGTTTTCTTACGGACTTTGCAGCAAGTGCATAGTCCTGTTCTGAACAATTACTCTTTTTCAATATTAAATTCCATGCGCTCTCCAATTTGCCCCAGCGCGTATAATTTCTATCGCCATTATAGCATAGCTCCTCTGATTCTTCAACTAATGTGAATTACTGTGAAAGAACTGGTATACAGAAAGTGCTGCCTGCTCGTTCATGGTCTCTGTGGCAGCAAGGTCTTCCTCGGTGGCTGCTTTGATGGCATCCAGGGACTGATATTTTTTCATCAGGGCTTTTCTCCTGGCCGGGCCGATGCCGGGAATGTCATCTAATACTGAGTGCACTTGTTCTTTGCTTCGTAAAGAGCGGTGGTATTCGATGGCGAAGCGATGAGCTTCGTCCTGGATTCGTGTGATCAGTTTGAAACCTTCGCTTCTCCGGTCGATGGGTATTTCTACATTATTATAGTATAGCCCGCGGGTGCGGTGATTATCATCTTTTACCATGCCGCAGACCGGTATATTTAAATGCAGTTCCTCCAGGACTTTCAGGGCGATGTTGACCTGTCCGCGACCGCCGTCCATCATGATAAGATCCGGGAAGCGGGTGAAGCTTCCGTATTCACCGGATAGTTCTTTTTCCTCCATTTGGGCCAATTCCTGCATGCCGTGGGTAAAACGACGGGTCAGCACCTCATGCATGGAGGCGTAATCATCCGGTCCTGTTATTGTCTTTAACTTGAATTTGCGGTAATCGCTGCGTTTTGGCTTTCCTTTTTCATATACAATCATGGAACCTACGGTCTCAAAACCGTTGATATTGGAAATATCGAAGGCCTCCACACGCTGCAGATTTTCCATGTCCAGCAGCTTTCCGATTTCTTTTAAGGCACCGATGGTGCGGCCTTCCTCCCGCTTGATTTTTTCTCTGTCCTGGGAGAGCACCAGCTCGGCATTTTTCTGGGCCAGTTCCACCAGTTTTTCCTTCATGCCTTTCTGGGGAATCCGGATGTAAACTTTGCCGCCACGCCGCCCGGCCAGCCAGTCTGCTAAAACCTCCTGCTCCGGGATTTCCCCGGGCAGCATGATTTCTCTTGGAATAAAGGGCGTTCCGGAATAGAATTGCTTGATAAAGGTGCCAAGAATCTGGCCTTTTGTATCTTCTGTTCCGATGCGTACATAAAAATGGTCTCTTCCGATCAGCTTGCCATCCCGAATGAAAAATACCTGTACCACAGCATCCTGCTCGTCCGCTGCCAGGGCAATGATGTCTTTATCTTCTCCGTCGGTGTGCGTGATTTTCTGTTTCTGGGCAATCTGTTTTACGCTGTTTAAAAGTTCCCGATACTCAATGGCCCGCTCGAACTCCAGATTTTCTGAGGCTTCATTCATTTTTGCCTCCAGGGATTTTAACACCGGCCCATAGTTTCCATTCAAAAACTCCACAGCGGCATCCACGCGTTCCCGGTAGTTCTCCCTGCTGATATAACCCTGGCAGGGGCCCGTGCACTGGTGAATGTGATAATTGAGGCAGGGCCGTTCTTTTCCTATATCCCGGGGCAGATTCCGGCTGCAGGTACGGAGCTGGTATATTTTATTGATCAGCTCTATGGTGTCCTTCACAGCTCCTGCGCTGGTATACGGGCCAAAATAGCGGGATTTGTCCTTCTTCTGCTGACGTGAAAAGAGGACCCTCGGGAAGTCCTCCCCAAGCGTCACTCTGATATAGGGATAGGTCTTGTCATCCCGCAGCATTGTATTATATTTCGGTCTATGCTCTTTTATCAAATTGCATTCCAATACCAGGGCTTCCAGCTCAGAATCTGTGATGATATACTCAAATCGAGCAATCTGTTTTACCATCTGCTCCTTTTTGATTCCCTCATTGTGGCTTGGCTGGAAATACTGGTGCACCCGCTTGCGCAGGCTGACCGCTTTTCCGATATAAATAATCGTATCCCGGCTGTCATGCATAATGTAAACTCCCGGCTGATCCGGGAGTTTTTTTAATTCTTCTGCAATATCAAACATGATTATTCTGTCCATTCTCCAGCTTCTGACGCGCTTCCTCGGCCTGTTCAAAGAAAGTCTTCTTCTCTTCGCCAGGTTCCGGCTCCGGCATTCCCTTCAGTTCGCGGAAAATCTTCATGAACTCTTTACCGGTGATCGTTTCATGCTCGTACAAATAATCTGAAATCCGATCCAACGCTTCCCGATTCTCGCTAAGCAGACGCAATGCTTCATTATAACATCCATTGATAATGGAAAGCACTTCCTTATCAATCTGTGACGCGGTTTCCTCACCGCAAATCAGCCCTGCACGGTTATCCAGATACTGATTTTCTACGGTGGCAAGACACATCATGCCGAATTTATCAGACATACCGAACTGCGTCACCATAGCTCTGGCGATGTTCGTCGCCTGCTCAATATCATTGGCTGCGCCGCTGGTGGCGGAACCAAATACCAGCATTTCCGCTGCACGGCCTGCCATATAGGTGGTAATCCTTGCCAGGAGTTCTTCTTTGGTTTCTAAGTACTTCTCCTCCTCCGGCGTCTGCAAGGTATATCCCAACGCACCCATGGTACGTGGAACAATTGTGATTTTCTGTACCGGTTCTGTATCTTTCTGCAATGCGGTTACCATAGCATGCCCCACCTCGTGGTAGGAAACTATTTTCCGCTCCTTGTCGCCCATGATACGGTCTTTTTTCTCCTTACCGCCTACAGCCACAAGTTCAAAGGCATCAAACAAATCGGACTGGTTTACAAATTTTCTTCCATTCTTTACCGCATTGATAGCTGCCTCGTTGATCATATTTGCCAGGTCGGAGCCCACCAGACCGGCTGTCGCCAGTGCCAGCGCGTCCAAATCTACGGTCTCGTCCATCATAACATCCTTGGAATGAACTTTCAGGGTCTCAAGACGTCCCTTCAGATCCGGCTTATCCACGATGATTCTCCGGTCAAAACGTCCCGGACGAAGCAATGCCTTATCCAGTACTTCCGGACGGTTGGTAGCTGCCAAAATCAAAATACCTTTTGAGGTATCAAATCCGTCCATCTCTGCAAGCAGCTGATTTAAAGTCTGCTCACGCTCGTCATTGCCCCCAAAACGATTGTCACGACTCTTACCGATGGCATCGATCTCATCATTAAAAATGATACACGGCGCCTGTTTTTCTGCTTCCTTAAACAAATCACGCACACGGGATGCACCTACACCCACGAACATCTCTACGAAATCAGAACCTGCCAGAGAGAAGAACGGAACTTTCGCTTCTCCCGCTACGGCCTTCGCCAAAAGAGTCTTACCGGTACCCGGAGGTCCCACAAGAAGGGCTCCCTTCGGCAACTTGGCACCGATTTCTTTATAACGCTGCGGATTATGCAGGAAATCTACCACTTCCTGTAAGGATTCCTTGGCTTCGTCCTGACCTGCCACATCTTTAAAAGTGACACCGGTCTGACGCTCCACATAGACTTTGGCGTTGCTCTTGCCTACACCCATGGCTCCGCCGCCCATTTTCCGCATCACGACACCCATCACAATCCAGATCAGTGCCAACGGAATTAAATAACTTAAAATACTGTAAATCCAGGTGGAGGTGTTGTCCGGTATGGCACCGTAAATCTCCACGCCCTTTTCCTTCAAAAGCGGAATCAAATCTTCATCCGCTAC
>JAGASC010000086.1 GCA_017621905.1 Roseburia sp. | reverse complement strand
GCAGCCGTCATCGGTGATACGGTGGGAGATCCTTTTAAGGATACGGCAGGACCTTCTATCAATACACAGATTACTGTTGTCTCTCTGGTGGCATCGTTGTTGTCGGGACTGTTTGTAGCATTTTCCTTCTTTGGATAAAAATGGTATCCGATAAACAATAAAAGTACGCACTGCGAACTTTCTATTGTCAGGAATAAAAAAGCCGCCGCATTCATGTGATATGATTAAAAATCACAGGTGCGGCGGTATCTTTTTGCTGTTTTTTCTTTTATGCCCAAAACACTGTTCATGCAATCCCCAGCAAGTCAGGCATCTTTATTCACATTATTCTTCCGTGCCGGGCAGCGGACGACGTTTCGCAGAAAACTCTGCGACATCGATGCGTATCACATTTACAATGGATACCAGCTTCTCATTGAACTCAAAGTCCTTACCGGTCTGAGTTTTCATCAAAACTGCAAGACCCTTGATTTTTTCCTCCACATCTTCCACAAGAACCGCTGTTCCACGGCCCATGACACTGGCATATGTGTTTCCATACTGACAGGCTGTTCTTCCCTCGAAAGGTGCTACATCACATTCCAACGCAAACGATACCCTGGGATTTTTTTGTATGATCTCATATTTGTAACCTCGAACCGCACCGTGGAGATAGAGGGTCAGTTTGCCGTCCTCATAAATATATCCGTAATTCATCGGAAGCACATAGGGCTGTCCCTCATCACAAAGTCCCAGGTGCAACACCATGGATTTATCCAAAATTTCCCTGATACTTCCCTCTTCTGTTACTTCTCGTTCCCGTTTTAACACACGTTGCTCCTTTCTGTTAACCATTCCTATGGAAACCTTTTTTGGCAGCACTCTACAGTTTTTTGATTCTCTCCAAAGCTGCCACTGTATTCTCGTAGCTGCCGAAAGCAGTCAGTCTGAAATAACCCTCTCCGCTCGGTCCAAAGCCGGATCCCGGAGTACCGACTACATTGGCATTTTCCAGCAGATAATCAAAGAACTCCCAGGAAGTCATCTGTCCCGGTGTCTTAAGCCAAATGTATGGTGCATTTACCCCGCCAAACACAGTGTAGCCTGCCTCTTTCAAACCTTCTTTAATGGTTTTTGCATTGTTCATATAGTAAGCAACCTGCTCTTTTAACTGAGCCTTACCTGCCTCAGAATAAACTGCTTCTCCGGCACGCTGTACGATGTAAGGTGCGCCGTTGAACTTGGTGCCATGACGTCTCGCCCACATAGCGTTCAAGGACACCTCACCGCATTTCAGTTCCTTCGGCACTACGGTGTAACCCAGACGAACTCCTGTAAATCCTGCATTCTTTGAAAAACTCTTGAGCTCGATTGCACAGGTCTTTGCGCCTTCACACTCGTAAATGGAATGAGCTACGTTTTCTTCGGAAATATAGGCTTCATAAGCTGCATCGTAAATAATGACAGCGCCTATCTTATTGGCGTAATCTACCCAGCTCTGCAGCTGTGCCTTTGTGATGGTGGTACCTGTCGGATTGTTCGGCAGACACAGATAGATGATATCCGGTGTCTCTTTCGGAAATTCCGGCACAAAATCATTCTCCATGGTGCAGGGCATATAAATTACATCGCTCCACATTTCTGTCTTTGCATCATAAGTGCCCGTTCTTCCGGCCATAACATTGGAATCCACATAGACCGGGTAAACCGGATCGCAGACTGCAATTTTATTATTCTGAGCAAAAATCTCCTGGATGTTTCCGGAATCGCTCTTTGCTCCGTCGGACACAAAAATTTCGTCCGCGGAAATATCGCAGCCTCTCGCCTGATAATCATTCTTTACGATGGCACTGCGCAGAAATTCATAACCCAAATCCGGTGCATAGCCACGGAATGTCTCAGCGCATCCCATCTCATCCACTGCTCCATGCATCGCATCAATAATAGCCGGTGCAATGGGCTGCGTCACATCACCGATTCCAAGACGGATAATTTTTTTATCCGGGTTCGCTGCGGAATAGGCGCTGACCTTCTTTCCGATTGTACTGAACAAATAGCTGCCCGGTAATTTCTGATAATTCTCATTTACTTTAAACATTACTGTTTCCTCCTATTATAGCCACAGGCAAAATAAAATGAATGGCATGCGGCGCGTATAATGTCTATCGACATTATACTATTCCCATTCCTATACTGCAACCTTTTTTTGTTTACTTGGAATCAAAATTTTTATAATATCCAGACGTTAAGCCGTAACCCAGCTCCGAAGGGACACAGCCAAACCACTAAGTAAACAAACTCAATATCATCTGCGCAGTCTCCACCATCCCCGTCCCATTATCCATACTTCGTTTTTGCATATACCGATGTGCTTCCTCCTCCGACAAATTGTTTCTCTCCATCAGGAGTGCTTTTGCCTCCGCAATCAGGGTAATCTCCTCGCTGGAACGTTCCTTTGGTCTATCCCGCATTTTCTTTTTGCGGCGCATGATGGTGTATTCCATCATTTCCACGGTCGTAAGCAGCTCATTTATCTTTAACGGCGTTGCAAGACAGACAAGATTTTTTATCTCACGGCTTTCACAGTTCGCGGGTGATGCCACCAACAGCATCTCAAACTGATCCGGCAGATACTCGTGCAATTCCGTATACATCATATCGACAAAACGGTACCCACATACGATAATTCCGCCGCCAAGTTCATTGGCGCTTTGCAGCGCCTGCGCCCCGGTGTAACAGACTGTATCCACATGATAACCGTTTTGCATCAGAATTTTCCTGATACCTCGGGCAATCTCCTGTTTGGGAAATGCAATGATAATATTTGTCACGTTTTTTCCCCTCTGTCCGTATCAATTATATTTTATAAAGGTAATGGTCGATTTCCCAGTTAGTTACCTGCGTACGGTATTCTGCCCATTCTGCACGCTTTGCCTCAATATATTTTTCGGAAATATGTGTGCCTAATACGCTTTTCATATAATCGTCTTCTTCAAACTGCTCAATAGCCTCTCCTAAATCTGCCGGCAAAGACTCGATTCCCAACTCATGTTTCTGTGAAAGATGCATCTCAAAAACGTTCTCCGACACTGCTGCCGGAGGCTCAATCTGCTTTCGAATTCCTTCCAATCCAGCCTCAAGGCAGACTGCCAATGTCAAATACGGATTGGCTGACGGATCCGGACTGCGCAGCTCCACTCTGGTGGATGCTCCTCTCGATGCAGGAATCCGGATCAAAGGACTGCGGTTGCTGGCAGACCATGCAATGTAAATCGGCGCCTCATAGCCAGGAACCAAGCGTTTGTAGGAATTCACCAATGGGTTCGTGACCACGGCCATTCCCTTCATATGCTTCATGATTCCCCCGATAAACCAGTAAGCTTCCCTGCTCAGCCCCTGTGCATCCTGAGCATCCTCAAAAATATTTTTCCCATCCTTTATCAGCGTCATATTCACATGCATGCCGGAACCGTTGACACCGTATTTGGGTTTTGGCATAAAACTTGCAAACATACCATGACGCTTTGCAATTGTCTTTACAGTCAGCTTAAATGTCATAATATTATCCGCTGTTTTTAATGCCTCGTCATAATGAAAATCTATTTCATGCTGCGCCGGAGCCACCTCGTGGTGGGATGCCTCGATTTCATATCCCATATCTTCCAAAGTGAGCACCATGTCTCTCCTTGCATTTTCTCCCAGATCCACAGGTCCTAAATCAAAATAACCGGCACGCTCTGAGGTTGCTGTGGTAGGCTGACCATTTTCATCCTGCTCAAACAGGAAAAATTCACACTCCGTTCCCACTTCAAACCGGTAACCCATATCTGCCGCATCTGCGATAGCCTTTTTTAATATGTATCGTGGATCTCCTTCAAAAGGTTTTTTATCTGCGGTGTAGATATCGCAGATAATTCTTGCCACCTTTCCCTGCTGCGGTCTCCAGGGGAAAATTACAAAGGTGTCCAAATCGGGATACAGATACATATCCGACTCCTCGATCCGGACAAAACCTTCAATCGAAGATCCGTCAAACATACATTCATTATTCAGCACCCTCTGTAACTGACTGGAAGTCACTGCCACATTTTTTAATGTTCCGAACATATCCGTAAACTGCAGACGGATAAATTCAACATCTTCTTCCTCCACCATGCGGATAATATCCTGTTTTGTGTACTTGCTCATGTTATTTCCTCCATTTCTGACTGCTTTCCTGCTGTTCCTACGTTTCTGGTAACTGTTCCTATATTGTATTTTTATTTTGTTTGCTTTTTACGCACGCGCTAAGCCCCTGCTGCCAAGCGCTTTCTATTCCGTTATACTCTCTTACTGCTTCATATATTCCAGCACTTTGTCATATTCCATAGAGCCGCCAAATATATCTAATGCACTTCCGATTGTGACATTCAGCTTATTCTTCCCAAGCGTTTTCAGCTTACCCAGATCATCAAAGCTTCCCACACCGCCGGCATAGGTAATCGGGATCTTCCCCCATTTCCCCAACAGTGCTGTGAGCTCCTCCTCAATGCCGTTTGCCTTACCTTCCACGTCCACCGCGTGAATCAAAAATTCATCGCAGCAATTCCTCAATGCATCCAGCAGTTCCTCCGTAACGGTCTCTCCGGTAAACTTCTGCCACCGGTCTGTCACAATGTAGTAGCTGCCCTCTTTTTTCCGGCAGCTTAAATCCAGAACCAGGTGCTCTTTTCCGACTTTCTTCTTTATTTTATATAGATTTTCATAGTTGATTTTTCCGTTTCGGAAAACATAGGAAGTTACAATGACATGGCTTGCACCTGCTCCCAGAAATTCCGCGGCATTCTCATCTGTGATACCTCCGCCGATCTGAAGCCCTCCCGGATAAGCCATAAGCGCCATAAGCGCCTGAGCCTTTGTAGCTTCATAATATTCGCTGTCCCTTGCATTCAGCATAATGACATGACCGCCCACAAGTCCTGTTTTCCTATATAATTGTGCAAAAAAAGCCGCATCTTGCGTGGCAACGAAATTCTCCCTGGCCGAATTTCCGACATCAACCAGGCTTCCACCAACGATCTGTTTGACCTTTCCATTGTGAATATCAATACACGGGCGAAATTCCATTCGAAATTATCATTCCTTTCCTTGTATAAAATAATCCTAACTGTTCAGTACCTTCACAGTTACCACCGCAAACCCATTAAAATCGCTTTGCGATGAGGCAACGAGATATTGCCCGTTTCCATTTTTAGAATTGATGCGTCTTACGATGCAAATTCCATTCTGTTTAAGGAAAAAGGGCGACGTCAACTATACTTTAGCCCCGTCGCCCTCACTCATCATATCACACAAAAAAACATTTGTGAATAACCATTTCCGCTTTGTATTCCAATTCCTTTCATTAGTTTTTCTAATATGTTTATATTTTTTATGAATATGACCTTATGCCGCGTTGACACAGCCTTTTTTTTTTGCTATGATACAAAAACTAATATTTTCTATTTAAATAACATAAGCGATTATTACACAAAGAAAGCGAGGAAAAAGAAAATGGGAACAATTATCGGTGAAGGAATTACTTTTGACGACGTACTGTTAGTTCCACAGTATTCAGAAGTAACTCCAAACATGATTGATTTGACCACACATCTTACAAATAAGATCGTCTTAAATATCCCTATGATGAGTGCCGCCATGGATACTGTTACAGAACATCGGATGGCAATCGCCATGGCAAGACAGGGCGGTATCGGTATTATCCACAAAAATATGTCCATTCAGGCTCAGGCTGAAGAAGTTGATAAAGTAAAACGTTCTGAAAATGGCGTTATCACAGACCCGTTTTTCCTCTCCCCAACCCATACACTACAGGATGCCGAAGATTTAATGCGCAAATTCCGTATTTCCGGCGTGCCAATCTGTGAAAATGGAAAGCTCGTAGGTATCATCACAAATCGTGATTTAAAATTCGAAACCGATTTCACAAAGAAAATCAGCGAAAGTATGACTTCCGATGGTCTTATCACTGCTCCGGAAGGCATAACCTTAGAGGAAGCTAAGCAAATTCTTGCAAAAGCCAGAAAAGAAAAACTGCCGATTGTGGACAAGGATTTCCGTTTAAAAGGTCTGATCACCATCAAGGATATTGAAAAACAGATCAAATACCCGAACTCTGCTAAGGATGCTCAGGGACGTCTGCTCTGCGGTGCCGGCGTTGGTATTACCGCTAACATGATGGAACGTGTAGAAGCACTGGTAAATGCCCACGTGGATGTTATCGTTTTAGACTCTGCGCACGGACATTCCAAAAATATTCTGGATGCATTGCGCAAGATTAAAGCAGCTTACCCGGATTTACAGGTAATCGCAGGAAATGTTGCTACCGGTGATGCAACCCGCGCCCTGATTGAGGCAGGTGCGGATGCTGTAAAGATCGGTATCGGCCCGGGTTCTATCTGTACCACCCGTATCGTTGCCGGTATTGGTGTTCCACAGATTACAGCGATTATGGATGCTTACAACGTTGCAAAGGAATACAATATACCAATTATCGCAGACGGCGGTATCAAGTACTCCGGAGATATGACCAAGGCTCTGGCTGCCGGTGCAAATGTCTGCATGATGGGAAGCCTGTTTGCCGGCTGTGACGAGGCTCCGGGTACCTTTGAATTATATCAGGGAAGAAAATTCAAGGTATACCGTGGTATGGGTTCCTTAGCTGCTATGGAAAACGGAAGCAAAGACCGTTACTTCCAGGAAGGTGCAAGGAAACTGGTTCCGGAAGGCGTAGAAGGCCGTGTTGCATACAAGGGAACCTTAGAGGACACTATTTTCCAGATGATCGGTGGTATCCGTTCCGGTATGGGATACTGTGGCTGTCCTACCATCGAAGATTTAAAGACAAAAAGCAAATTCGTCAAGATTTCCGCTGCTGCCCTGCGTGAAAGTCATCCACATGACATTCACATTACCAAAGAGGCTCCAAACTATAGTATTGACGAATAAGCCAATCATTGTTATAATAGTTGCGTTACTTTATAAACTGCATTCCGGTACTATGTGCCGGAATGTTGTTTTAGAAACATTTATTAGTTGAGGTGAAATTTTTTGGACTCAGGCGACATAGTACAGATTATTATTTTGTTACTCTTAGTTCTTCTTTCTGCATTCTTTTCCTCTGCGGAGACAGCTCTTACGACATCGAATAAGATTCGTATGCGGGCTCTGGCAGAAGATGGCGATGAACGTGCCAAACGGGTGCTGCGTATTACCGACGATTCCGGTAAAATGTTAAGCGCTATCTTAATCGGCAACAATATCGTAAATCTCTCTGCATCTTCCCTTGCGACTTCCTTTGCAATTGAACTGTGGGGCAGCGTCGGAGCAGGTATTGCTACAGGTGCTCTAACCGTAGTCATCCTGATTTTTGGTGAGATTTCTCCAAAGACACTGGCAACCATCCATGCTGACAAGATTGCGCTTATGTATTCCGGACTCATTGAAGGATTGATGAAAATTTTGACTCCTGTCATTTTCATTATCAATAAGCTTTCCATGGGATTTCTGTTACTGCTCAGGGTAGACCCGAACGCCGGAAACCAGCAGATGACTGAGGAAGAATTGCGTACCATTGTGGACGTGAGTAAAGAATCCGGTGTCATCGAATCGGAAGAGCACGAAATGATCAATAATGTATTTGATTTCGGTGATGCACAGGCCAAAGAAGTTATGGTTCCCCGTATCGACATGACTTTTGCAAACATTGAAAATACCTACGATGAACTGATTGCGATTTTCCAGGAGAATATGTTTACCAGACTTCCTGTTTATGAGGAAAACACCGACAATGTGGTAGGTATCCTTAATATGAAGGATCTTCTGTTGTATCAGGACAAGGAGCATTTTTCCGTCCGCGATATCATGCGGGAGCCTTACTTCACGTATGAACACAAGAACACGGCAGAACTGTTCATGGAAATGCGAAAATCTTCTATCTCCCTCGCCATCGTCTTAGACGAATACGGCGCCACAGCCGGTCTGATTACCTTAGAGGATTTGCTGGAGGAAATTGTAGGTGAAATCCGGGATGAATACGACACCGATGAAGAAGATCCGATCGTCCAGTTAAGCGAACGCGAATTTCTCGTCCTCGGTTCCACCAATCTGGGAGATTTGTGTGAGGAACTGAATTTAGATTTCACATCGGAGGACTACGACACCATCGGCGGATACCTGATCGGACTCTTAGATCATCTTCCGGAAAAAAACGAAATCATCATTACCGATGATGATGTCCTGCTTCGTGTAGACCAGATGGACAAAAACCGTATTGAAAAAATATATATCAAAAAACCGGAAGTACACAACGAGGATGAGGAATCTTCTGATTCATAGTACAACGCAGTTTCTTAAAAGGAACGGGTCCGCCGCAAGATGATGCGGCCGACCCGTTCCTTTTACCATTCTGCATAATAAGCCTGATTCTGTTCCACCGGTTCCGAAAAATCCGCTACATAATCATTACTGTCTCTCCATCCTAAAAAAACTGCTCCTTCTTCTCCCGGTGTCGCCGGCGCAGCAATGCGGTCTCCTTCTCTTACCGTATATGCTTTATAACAGTTTTCTTCCGACACCATATCAGCCTTCGTCCGGTAAAACTTTACCTCATACTGCTCTGCTTCTGTCTCACTTGTCCGATCCCAAATTGCAATACGATCACATCTTACTGTACCATCTTTACGATTGGGATGTTTGAAATTTTCTGTCACACGGATAGCCAACACCCCCTTTTTCGTATCCGACTGCATCACATCCACCTGAACATCCGAATCTGTATCCAGGGCAGTGACCAGATACTCAATACACTCTGCTATAACCATTTCTTCATCACTTTGAAGTTCTTCCTCTATCGTCATCCCAGATGCCGTCTCCTCCACTGTCATCTGAGATATCGCTGTCTCCACTGCTGTGGAAAGATTGCTCTGCAGCTCCACACTCCTGTTCATTCTCCCGGATATCGCCATGGCAATCACCAGCGTAAATACCCAGAAAATCACATTGACAAAAATCATCACTGCATTCTTCATGTAATCTCTCTTTTCCCTCCACGCCTATTTGTTCACCGGTATCTGAATCAGGCATACCGTTTTCTTATTACCTGCATCCACCGCGGCTACCTTCGCCGTATATATTCCCGGGTATTCAAATACCATTTGCCCCACCTCTGCCTGCTCTGTCACATCGAGTTCCTCTCCAAAGGGATTCCACATACCAAGCAGCCCCACCTGCAGCGTTGCTCCGGCATCATCTACCGCTGTGATGCAGTCTGCCAAATTGTATGTCCCCGTATATAGTACACTCGAAGCAGTATAAGAGATTATGGGTGCACACTTCTTTCCTTCGCTCTGATAGGCCTGAAAATCTGCATATTCCACAGTACCGGTCTGTTCCGTTCCCAGATGTGCTCCTATGATACGCAAAATTCCTCTGTTGCCGTCGGCATCCTCTATCTGCCCAAACAATAGAACGACCAACAGCATCACTGCCAGTCCCTCCAGCATGAGCTTACCATATGCTTTTATTACCAGTTCCATTTTTACTCCGTTCCCGTACCATGCATTTCACAGGCCTATCCGCAGATTCCATATATGAAACACTGCACGATTTCATTGATGATACCGCCCTCCTGTAAAAAGGACAAAAATAATGCCATCAGGATCGCTCCTGACAATATCCAAAGGCTCACCTGGCCAAATTGCTCCATAATATCTTCCATTTAAACGTTCCTGCCTTTCCCATAACATCAAACTTTGATGCTCCTGCAAGATACACCGTACCTCTGGTACACAGTGTACCTTCGTACGCATTGTGTCCCTCCAAATGCATGAAGTCCTGCCTAAAATCCCGTTGCATACTGCATAAGCAGTGCAAGCATCGATATTGCCATCCCTCCGGCGAGAAGCCCCAACAGTGCTCCCCCCACTTCTTCCATTATTATATCTAATCCCATACGCCCTTTTCCTTTCTTTCATCCCAACAAACTTTTATTCTGCCACAACCTGCCTGCCATGACCGGCTTGCCATGACCTGCCTACCATGACCTGCTTGCCACAATCTGCCTGCCACGACCTGCCTGCCACAATCTGCCTGTCACGATATGTTTACCGTCACCTTATCTATCTGGCCACACCCCTTGTGACCTGCTCACCGGAAATGCCAAGCAGTGGTATCTCATATCTATACTTTAATAATACCTCCGCCATACGCACATCCAGATCCGCATCATATACACCGGTTGTCACCTCCAGTGTATATCCCTGGTCTGCTGCCTGCCTCTGGCATGCCTCAATCACTTTAGGATTAAAATTACTGTTTTCAAT
>JAGASC010000085.1 GCA_017621905.1 Roseburia sp. | reverse complement strand
GGGCTGACCGCTCTTCTTGGCTGCGGGTTCGATCCAGGTGTCACGCAGGCTTACTGTGCTTATGCGAAAAAGCATGAGTTTGATACCATTGATACGATTGATATTCTTGACTGCAATGGAGGTGATCACGGCTATCCGTTTGCAACCAATTTTAATCCGGAAGTAAATCTGAGGGAAGTGTCAGCTCCGGGAAGCTATTGGGAAGATGGTCACTGGGTAGAGATTCCCGCGATGAGCATCAAGAGAGAATACGACTTTGACTGTGTCGGACAGAAAGATATGTATTTGCTTCACCATGAAGAGATTGAGTCTCTGGCACTGAATCTTCCGGAAGTAAAAAGAATCCGTTTCTTTATGACGTTTGGACAGAGTTATCTGACGCATATGAAATGTCTTGAAAATGTAGGCATGCTTTCTACCGAGCCGGTTTCGTTTGAAGGACAGGAGATTGTTCCAATCAAATTTTTAAAAGCATTGCTGCCGGATCCGGCCAGCCTCGGTCCGCGCACGCACGGGAAAACCAATATCGGCTGCATTTTTACAGGCAAAAAAGATGGAAAAGATAAGCGTTACTATATTTACAATGTTTGCGATCATCAGGAATGCTACCGGGAAGTGGAAAGTCAGGCCATCAGCTATACCACCGGTGTTCCGGCCATGTGCGGGGCACTGATGCTTTTGACCGGAAAATGGAATCGGCCGGGTGTTTATACAGTAGAAGAGATGGATCCGGATCCGTTCCTGGAAGCTTTAGATCAATATGGTCTTCCTCGCAGAGAGAACCAAGATCCTGTACTGGTGGACTAATGGGGGGCGCTGCGGACAGACATCCGGCATTTCGTCTGCTGGGTGGAAAAAAACCGAAGGAGCTTTTTGCAGACCTGCCGACTCCCTGCTATATCATCGATGAATCGGGACTTCGTAAAAACGGAGCGATTCTGGCTTCGGTGATGGAGCATACAGGGTGTAAAATTTTGCTTGCCCAGAAGGCATTTTCAAATTATGATTTTTATCCTCTGCTTGCGGAATATCTTTCCGGAACGGAAGCCAGCGGTTTATATGAAGCCAGGCTGGGAGCAGAAGAAATGCCGGGGAAAGAGGTGCATGTGTTTTGTACCGCATTTCGGGAGGAGGAGTTTCACGAGCTGCTTACCTATGCGGACCATATCGTGTTTAATACGCCGGATCAGCTGATGCGGTTTGGGGCGCAGGCGAAGGCGCATGGGAAAAGTATCGGGCTTCGCATCAATCCGGAGTGTTCCACGCAGACAGGACATGAAATTTATGCCCCCTGTGCGGCAGGGAGCCGTCTGGGCACCACAAGAGCCATGTGGGATATGCGAATGACGGATTCGCTTGTTGCGATGCTGGACGGGCTGCATTTCCATACGCTCTGTGAACAAAATGCAGATGATCTGGAAAGAACCCTGCAGGCTGTTGAGGAAACATTCGGTGATGTTCTTCCGGGCATGAAATGGCTGAATATGGGCGGAGGACATCATATTACGCGGGATGATTATGATGTGACACGCCTGGAACAGGTGATTCGGTATGCACAAAGAAAATGGAATATCAAAGTGTATCTGGAACCTGGTGAGGCGATTGCACTGAATGCGGGATATCTTGCATGCAGGGTACTGGATCTTGTCCGGAATGGAGAACACTGTATTGCTGTCCTTGACGTCAGTGCCGCCTGCCATATGCCTGATGTTATCGAAATGCCGTATACACCTCCGTTGTACGGCGCAGTGGAACCGGGCGCATATGGCCATGTATTTCGGCTGGGCGGTCCTACCTGCTTGGCCGGTGATGTGATCGGTGATTATCGGTTGAAAGAGGAATTAAAGGTCGGCGATCTTCTCCTTTTCGGTGATATGGCAATCTATTCCACTTGCAAGAATAACACGTTTAACGGTATGCCGCTGCCGGATATCTGGAGAAGAAAAGAGGACGGTACACTGATCAGGCTCACAGATTTTGACTATGATGATTTTAAGATGCGATTGGGAAAAAATCGATGTCGAATCGAGAGAGGGTGAGGTATGACGATTGGAGAAGTAAGTGAAAAATATAAGATCTCTCAGACTACACTAAGATACTATGAGAAGGTGGGTGTGATCCCTAAAGTAAATCGTACAAAGGGCGGAATCCGCAATTACAGTGATGAGGATGTAAAATGTCTGG
>JAGASC010000084.1 GCA_017621905.1 Roseburia sp. | reverse complement strand
CGTTCATTGATTGCCTTTGCAATGTGATCAAAATCAAAGCTTCCGTCCGGCAGCAAATCCACCTGCCTGTAAGTCACACCGTATTCTGCCAAAGAACCCTTGGAAGGACGAATGCCGATGACTTCCTCTAAAGTATCATAGGGTTTGCCAACCGGAGATAAAAGTTCATCTCCCGGTCTTAAATTTGACATAAGCGCCAATGCCAGCGCATGGGTACCGCAGGTAATCTGTGGACGTACCAGGGCGTCTTCTCCTTTAAAGCAGGAGGCATAGACTTTTTCCAAAGTATCACGCCCCAGATCATTGTAGCCATAACCGGAACTGATATTGAAGCATTCGGCACTGACCCGGTTTTCCTGCATGGCCTTTATGACTTTCAGCTGATTATATTCTGCCCGCCGGTCGATTTCCTCGAATCGTTCTTTCAATGAACTTTCAATTTTTTCGCCGAATTCATAGACTTCCGGGGAAATCCCCAGACTTTCATATTGTTCTTTCATTAGCAGATTCATTTCAATCTTTCTCCTTATATATGTTACGTTCAATTAGAATTTTCAACATTTGATCCAAAATACGTTTCTCATCATATTGAAAAATTTCTTTGTTTAACCAAATGACCTCTCTCTCCCGCTTAAACCAGGTAATCTGACGCTTGGCAAAATGTCTGGTCTCTCTCTTTATAATGTAAACTGCTTCCTTTAGACTTCGTTTTCCATCCAGATAATCCAGTATTTCCTTGTAGCCAAGCCCCTGCATGGAAACCATTTCCCGGTGACATCCCATGTCTTTTAAATGTTTCACTTCCTCCACAAGCCCCTGTTCTACCATTTGATCTACACGAAGGTCAATTTTTTCATAAAGTTTTGCCCGTTCATCATTTAGGACAAAATATGCAAAATTATAAGGCGACTGTTTCTTGCGCTCATTCTCATTATGTTCAGATATCTTTTGCCCGGATAAATGATAAAATTCCAAAGCGCGTATGACACGCTTGATATTGTTGGCATGTATCGCTTCCGCGGATTCAGGATCTACTTCCTGCAGCATGGAATGAAGATATTCGGCACCCTTTTCTTTTGCCAGTGCTTCCAGGCTGCTCCGGTATGCCTCATCGCATTCCTGCTCGGTGAAATCAATATCGTAGAGCAATGCCTGTATGTAAAAGCCTGTTCCGCCTACTACGATTGGAATCCTGCCCTCGCGATAGATTTCCTCCAGATAATGTTTTGCCATTTCTACAAAACGCACCACGTGAAATTCCTCGGCGGGTTCTAACTCATCAATCAGGTAATGGGGGATGCCCTGCATTTCCGACCGGCTGATCTTTGCGGAACCGATATCCATATATTTATATACCTGCATGGAGTCTGCGGAAATAATCGCTCCGTCTATGCGCCTTGCCAGTTCAATGGAAAGGGCGGTTTTTCCCACTGCCGTGGGGCCGGTTAATATTATCATTGGATTTTTTTTCATATAAAGCTCCATTCCAATATACTGCTTTGTTACAACACAGCTGTGTCCGCGAGCATATAAAAATCATGTACTATAATATTCTTTTAAATTTTTTCTCAATTTCATATTTGCTCATGGAAATAATCGTTGGTCTGCCGTGGGGGCATTGATACGGATTTTCCAGGTTCAGCAATTCATCAATCAACTGCTCCATTTCCGGACGGCTCAAGTGCTGGTTGCCCTTGACTGCTGCTTTACAGGACATGGAAGCAACCTTTTCCAGTATGAGCGTGGGGGCATCTTTTCCTGATAAAGTGGCAAAATCATCCAGCAGGTCGATAAACATGCTCTTCATATCCACAGCCTCAAATTCGGCGGGGATTGCATTAATGGCGTATTCCTTGCCGCCAAAGGGTTCTATGGAATAGCCGAATGCGCTGATCTGCTCTTCGTATTTTTCCAACATTTCCGTCTCCTCCGAACTTAACGTCAGTATGATCGGCGGACTTAAGGTCTGGGACGTAAATTCATTTTTCATGACCCGGGACATCGTGCGTTCATAGAGTACTTTTTCATGCGCCGCGTGTTGGTCGATAATAAATAATTTGTCCTCATATTCGATGAGCCAGTAGGTGTCGAAGAGCTGACCGATGATTTTGTGTTTTTTAGCCGCATCCTTTGTCAGAAAACCATTTTCCGCAGAAATAAATGTTTGCTGTTCGTAAACAACAGTTGTTTCGGTATTGTTTTTTATATGCGTATTTTCACGCTGAGGCCCAGTCGGTTCTTCGGTAAATCCTATGTGGGAGCTGTTTGCCATATAGGAGCTGTCTTCCCGAACAACGTCGGCTGTTCTTTCTTCCAATGGCTGTTTTGAAGGATTTCCGATGGAAATTTCCTTTTTATATCCAGGAAGGAGACTTATGAATACGTCAAGATTTTCCGGAACCTTTTGGCTTTTTCCAGCTGCATTGCCTGACATATTCTGCATCCTGCTTTCCAATGTCTCATTACTTTGTTTGATATTCTCACTTGGAGCAGCCGCCTTTTGCTCATTTTTAAAAACAGTGCGGTGGCTGCTGCTTCCGGTGGCATTCTGACCAGTTTGCTCTCCTGTCAGCCGGTTGCGGTCCGGATATTTTATTTCGTAAGGAGTGTCTTTCGCAATTGCTGTACGGATGTCCTGGATTCTCCGTTTTTCGAAAGGTTCCGGTGTTTTTATACTGACAGGTGCAGACTGTGTCCCTTTTCTGTCGTCTACAGGAACCTCAGGTATAAATTCCTTATGAGTCAGCGCATTACGGATAATTTCATACAGTTTCCGGTAAATTTCCTCATTGTTGGAAAATCGCAGTTCCATTTTTGTCGGATGTACGTTGACGTCCAAAATATCTGTATCTATGGTAAAATACAGCACGCAGAAGGGATACTGATGCTGCATAAGAAAACCCTTGTAGGCCTCCTCAATGGCTTTCGAGAGCAATGCACTCTTGATATAACGGCCATTGATAAAATAATTTTCATAGTTTCTGTTTCCACGTGAAATCAAAGGTTTTCCGATGAAGCCCTTCACCCGGAAAAGTTCCGTCTCCACGTCCACGGGAAGTAATGAAGCTGTAATATCCCGGCCATAAATATGATAAATCATATCTTTTTCATTGGAATTTCCGGAGGTATGCATCTTTGTCTGGCCATTATTGATGAACTTAAAAGAAATATCCGGATGTGACAATGCCAGACGCTCCATCAAATCACTGATATAATTTCCCTCTGTCTGGGCTGTCTTTAAAAACTTCCGTCTCGCCGGTGTATTGTAAAAAAGATTACGCACAATAAAAGTGGTTCCATCCGGTGCACCGATTTCCTCATTTTCTTTTTCCCTGGAACCTTCAATCACATATCGTGTTCCCGTCAGTTCTCCGTAAGTCTTGGTAATCAATTCTACCTGGGAAACTGCCGCAATGCTGGATAGTGCCTCACCACGGAATCCTAAGGATTTCACACACATCAGGTCTTCTACACTTCGTATTTTACTGGTGGAATGACGTAAAAAAGCAATGGGGACCTGCTCTCTTTCAATCCCACATCCATTATCGGTGATTCGGATAAATGAAATGCCACCTTCTTTAATTTCCACAGTGACAGCCGTTGCCTTTGCATCAATGGCATTTTCTACCAGTTCTTTTACCACGGAAGACGGACGCTCTACAACTTCTCCGGCTGCGATTTTATCGATGGTTTCCTGACTTAATAATGTAATTTGCGGCATCCTGCTTCCTCCTTCTATGAGTATTTTTTGTTTTTGTCGATACCAACGCTTTCCTACCAGCGATTTTTCACTTTATTTTGTAATTCATACAATTTATTTAACGCTTGTATCGGTGTTAGATTTCCCACGTCAATATTTTGCAGTTCCTCTATGATATCATCATTATTTACGGTGTCAAACAGAGACATCTGCGAAAGATCCACCTCGTCTAAGTGCTCTTTTTCTTTCTTTTTCTTGCGGCTGGAGGTTGTATTCACTTCAATGCTGCGGGCAACGGAAGTAATATCGTTTGCAATCAGCTCCTCCACAATGACCTTTGCCCGCTCGATGATAGAATCCGGCACCCCAGCCAGCTTTGCCACCTGAATGCCGTAACTCTTATCGGCACCGCCCTTTACAATCTTGCGCAGGAATACGATGTCGTCACCTTTTTCTTTAACGGCGATACAATAATTTTGTACATTGCTCAGTTTTCCTTCCAGCTCCGTCAGCTCGTGGTAGTGCGTGGCAAATAAGGTTTTTGCGCCCAAAAGTTTCGGATTGCTGATATGTTCCACCACAGCCCAGGCGATGCTTAGTCCGTCAAAGGTACTGGTTCCACGGCCAATTTCATCCAATACAAGCAGAGAGTTTGAAGTTGCATTTCTTAAAATATTGGCAACTTCGTTCATTTCCACCATAAAAGTACTCTGGCCGCTGGCAAGATCATCGGAAGCACCCACACGGGTAAATATGCGGTCCACAATGCCAATCTGGGCCGAAGAAGCAGGAACATAGCTTCCAATCTGGGCCATCAGCACAATCAGTGCGGTCTGACGCATATAAGTAGATTTTCCGGCCATGTTGGGGCCTGTGATGATGGAGATCCGGTTGTTCCCATTGTCCAGATATGTATCATTGTCGATGAACATATCATTGGTAATCATTTTTTCTACCACCGGATGCCTGCCGTTTTTGATATCGATAATTCCGTTTTCGGTAATTTTCGGGCGGCAGTAATTATTCTGATCTGCCACTACCGCCAGAGAAACAAAAACATCTAACTTTGCCACGGCTTTGGCTGTCCGCTGAATCCGAATAATTTCGGCGGAAATTTTGTTTCTGACTTCACAGAACAGGTCATACTCCAAAGAAACCAGCTTGTCCTCCGCACCGAGAATCATGTCCTCTAATTCCTTTAATTCCGGCGTAATATAGCGCTCCGCATTTGCCAAGGTCTGCTTTCTGGTAAAATAATCCGGCACCAGATTTTTATAGGAATTGGTCACCTCCAGGTAATAACCAAAAACCTTGTTGTATTTGATGCGAAGATTTTTGATGCCTGTTTTCTCCCGCTCTTTTGCCTCCAGCTCTGCCAGCCAGGTCTTACCCTCGGTCTTTGCATTGCGGTATTTATCTACGTCCTCGTTATAGCCCTCTTTGATCAGCCCGCCATCCCGGACGGAAATAGGCGGATCATCTACGATGGCCGAATCAATCAACGCATAAAGTTCCTCTAAGGTATCCATGTCCTCTGAAATACTTTTCATTACATCACATTTGAAATCTCCCATGAGTGTCTTTATGGGAGGCAGCATTCCAATGGAATTGCGGAAAGCAATCAAATCTCTGGGATTGGCCGTCATATAGGTCACCCGGGTAATCAGGCGCTCCAAATCATAAATCGGATTTAAGTATTCCCGAAGCTCTTCCCTGGTAATGATGTGGTCATTCAGTTCACAGATGGCTTCCTGGCGTTTTTCGATCTCTTTTTTGTCGATCAGTGGCTGTTCCACATAGGAACGCAGCAGTCTGGCCCCCATGGCTGTTCTGGTTTTGTCTAATACCCAGAGCAGTGACCCGTGTTTTTGCTTTTCACGCAGCGTTTCCACAAGTTCCAGATTACGTCTTGTGGAGCTGTCGAGCACCATATATTTTCCTGTGGCATAGGGGTGAATCGTGGAAATGTGTTCCAGGTCGCTTTTTTGTATTTCATACAGGTATTTTAACAATGCACCGGCTGCGATGACGCCGCAGTTGTAATCCGCCAGTCCAAGTCCTTCCAGGCTTTTTACCTTAAAATGATTTTTCAGCGTATTTTCTGCCAGCTCATCTCCAAAATACCACGCTTCCAGCGCATAAATTGTAATTCCGAGTCGATGCTTTAAGTCCTCCATGTCAATTCCGCTCATGTAGAGGCTGTCACTGCAGATAATTTCGGAAGGCATATATTTGTTAATTTCATCTAAGAGTTTGCGCTCGGAATCTACTTCAGTAACATAAAAGTCTCCGGTGGTAACGTCTGCAATGGAAACACCGTATTTGTCGGCGGTGCCTACGATGCACATGATGTAGTTGTTTTTGCTTTCGTCTAAGGCCTGCATGTCCAGGTTGGTACCTGGGGTAACGATGCGGACAACTTCACGCTTGACCAAGCCTTTGGCAAGTTTTGGGTCTTCTACCTGTTCGCAGATGGCGACTTTGTGACCGTTTGCTACCAGTTTGTTCAGGTAGCCTTCTACGGAATGGTAGGGGACGCCGCACATGGGGGCGCGTTCTTCCATGCCGCAGTTTTTGCCTGTTAATGTGATTTCGAGTTCTTTTGAGACGATTAGGGCGTCGTCAAAGAACATTTCGTAGAAATCGCCTAGACGGTAGAATAGGATACAGTCTTTGTATTCTTCTTTGGTTTGCAGGTATTGCTGCATCATTGGGGTGAATTCTGGCACTTTCTTTTCCTCTGTTTCTGTTTGATTAATTTTTTTGGTTTTGTATGTTATATATAAGGTTATTGGCGGTGTCCCTTCTGCGCTGCGTTACTGGCTAACGGGTAAATATAGGTTCCTCTGCTCTGCGTTGCTG
>JAGASC010000083.1 GCA_017621905.1 Roseburia sp. | reverse complement strand
TCTGATACCACAGAGCTCATGCCGTGATAACGCAGACCGCCTGCATGGCTTGCGGCCGGAATATACCCACTGCCTAAAGTATACATCTTCGCCAGCGGACATACCTTACCGGTATCACAATAATCATAGGCATAGGTACCTCTTGTCAGGCTTGGACAGGAAGCAGGCTCCACTGCCACCAGCTCATAGTCCGCTTCACCTCTTAACATCTCCCCTGCAAAAGGAGAAATGAGACCGCCAAGGTTCGAACCGCCTCCGGCGCAGCCGATAATCATATCTGCCTTCACGCCATATTTATCCAGCGCAGCCTTTGTCTCAAGACCAATCACGGACTGATGCAGCAGCACCTGTGTCAGCACGGACCCCAGCACATAGCGGTAACCTTCCTGGTTTCCTGCCGCCTCAACCGCTTCGGAAATGGCACAGCCAAGGCTTCCCGTGGTTCCCGGAAATTCCTCGTTGATTTTACGTCCCACATTTGTATTCATGGACGGGGAGGGTGTCACCTTTGCACCATAGGTGCGCATCACTTCCCGACGGAAAGGTTTCTGCTCATAGGAGCATTTTACCATGTACACCTGGCAGTCCAAATCAAAATAGGCGCAGGCCATGGAAAGTGCGGTGCCCCACTGTCCGGCACCGGTCTCTGTGGTCACACCCTTTAAGCCCTGCTGTTTTGCATAATAAGCCTGGGCAATGGCTGAATTTAGCTTGTGGCTTCCAGAGGTATTATTCCCTTCAAATTTATAATAAATGTGCGCCGGTGTGCCAAGTTTTTTCTCCAGACAATAGGCACGCACCAGCGGTGATGGACGGTACATCTTATAAAAATTCCGGATTTCTTCCGGTATGTCAAAATAAGCCGTCGTATCATCTAACTCCTGCTTTGCCAGCTCTGTACAGAAAATTTTAGCCAGTTCCTCTAAGGTTACCGGCTGTAAGGTTGCCGGATTCAAAATAGGCGCAGGTTTTTTCTTCATATCCGCACGAACATTGTACCACTGGGTCGGCATCTCATGTTCTTCCAGATAAATCTTGTAGGGTATTTCTCTCATGACAAGTTCTCCTTTGTTTTACTACTTCTTATTCTATTTGTTCCGGAATGCGGTGTCAAGAAATTTTGCGGTATTTTGCGGGAGCCATATGAAAAAATCTCTGAAATATCTGCCGGAAAAACTTTACGTCCTCATACCCTACCGCCTGCGAAATTTCCTGAATTGACAGCCTGCTCCCCCTTAAAAGTTCGCAGCTTTTCTCCATCCGGATCCGGTGCAGATACTCCATGGCCGTAATGCCGGTCTCCTGTTTGAACCTTCTGCTGATATATTGCCGGCTGTAATGATACTTTTCGCAAAAAGATCCCAGTACAGTCTGCTCCCTGTAATTGCGCGCCAGATATTCCATGGCCTGCTCCACCGACTCACTATAGGAAACTTCACTGGATAAAATCCGATCCTCCGCAATTACCTTTCGCATAATCAGAATTAATATTTCCATCAATCCGCTCCGAAATATTTCCTGATAGCCCACTTCTTTTTTCTCGTACTCTGCCTGCATACGGGCAATAATTTCTCCAATCCTGCCGTCCTCATCCGTAAAAATACGGTTCACCGGAGCCAGCCCCGGATACTGCCGGTAATAGCGCACCAGGCATACCCTTAAAATATCCGCAAAAGCCCTCGCCCCCGCCAATGTCTCATCAATTACCTCCGGCAAAAAAAGGCAGTTGACCAGCTGCAGCTCCTGGCTCTCCGAGTAGCGATGCACAGTACCATAATCAATAATAAAAAAATTACCCTTATGTACCATAATTTCTTCTGTGTCATTTAAAACATGCTTCGCACAGCCCCCGGTAATATAGGCCAATTCAAAAAAATCATGGTTGTGATTATCCACATCCTCCTGGTCATAAGGCGCGATGACAAACTTCTCATTTTCTTTTTCTCTGTTATTCGCAAATGTAATGGTAATCTCTTTTTTCATAATAGTCAAATCCGTCCCCTCTTTCGGCTAAAATGAGGTGTTTTTTTCTATTGTAGATATTGCTAAAATGAATGTCAAGAAAAAACATTTGATAAATTTTGAGTCTCAATTCACAGGAAGAATGACTGCGAAAAAAATACATTACAAGGAGGAAACAAAATATGTTGTACAAAAAGAATGACTCCCCCCGTCTGGACCAGGAGTTATTCAAACACCCTACCGCAGAATACCGTGGTGCTCCCTTCTGGGCGTGGAACTGTAAGCTGGAGCAAAAGGAACTGGAATGGCAGTTGGAAGTCTTAAAGAAAATGGGCTTTGGCGGTGCACACATGCATGTGCGTACCGGTATGGCAACTGCCTATCTCAGCGACGAGTACATGGAGTTAGTCAAGGCATGCGTTAAAAAGGCTAAAAGTGAAAATATGTTGGCCTGGCTGTATGATGAGGATCGTTATCCGTCAGGTTTTGCCGGCGGTCTGGTGACAAAGGATGTGCGTTATCGTGCCCGTTATCTTCTGTTTACACCCACTCCTTACGGCAATGACAACACTGCTTCAGGCGATGACTCCTGTGCCGGAGCCGACCCTGCCAAAAATAGCAGACTGCTGGCCTGCTATGATGTGGAGCTGGATCAAAACGGATATCTGTTGGACTGGCAGGTCATCGATGAAACTACCCCTGCCCAACACGAAAAATGGTATGCTTATCTGGAACTGGAGCAGGAAAGCCCCTGGTACAATAATCAGACCTATGTCAATACTCTGGATAAAGCTGCAATGGACAAATTTATCGAGGTTACCTATGAGCGCTACAATCACACCATAGCGGATGAATTTGATCAGACGGTTCCTGCTATTTTTACGGATGAGCCTCAGTTTGTCCACAAGTCCACATTAAAATATGCTACCGAAAAAAAGGATGTCATCCTGCCCTGGACAGATGATCTTGCTGATACTTATGCGGCTGCTTATGAAGGCGAAGACATTTTAAGCGGAGTGCCTGAACTGATCTGGGACCGGGCTGACAAAAAAATTTCTGTGTTGCGCTATCATTATCACGACCATGTCTGTCAGCGTTTTACAGAGGCTTTTGCGGATAATTGCGGCAACTGGTGTAAAGAGCATGGTCTGGCACTGACTGGCCACATGATGCACGAACCGACATTGGCCTTTCAGACACAGGCTTTAGGGGAAACCATGCGCTCCTACAGAAGCTTTGGCTTGCCCGGAATCGATATGTTATGTGCCTTTTTTGAATATACCACAGCAAAACAGGCACAGTCTGCGGTACATCAGTATGGCAAGGAGGGTATGGTCAGCGAATTATACGGTGTGACTAATTGGGACTTTGATTTCAGAGGTCATAAACTGCACGGCGACTGGCAGGCAGCTTTGGGTGTGACCATCCGGGTACCGCATCTGTCCTGGGTGTCTATGGCGGGCGAAGCAAAGCGGGACTATCCTGCTTCCATCAACTATCAGTCTCCCTGGTGGGATCACTATTCTCTGGTAGAAGACCATTTTGCCCGTGTGAATACAGCACTGACACGAGGCAAGCCCATCGTGAAAGTGGGTGTGATTCATCCAATTGAAAGCTACTGGCTGCATTGGGGACCGGCAGAACAGACTTCCCTGCTGCGCGATAACATGGACACAAACTTCCAGAATCTTACCAAATGGCTTTTGTTTGGAGGTATCGATTTTGATTTTATCAGCGAATCCCTGCTGCCGGAGCTGTGCAGCCAGTCCGGTGCTCCGCTTAAAGTGGGCGAGATGAACTATGATGTGATTCTGGTACCGGGATGTGAAACTTTACGTTCTACTACGCTGGCATGTCTGGAAAGCTTCGCCGCAGCCGGAGGAAAACTGATTTTTGCCGGAGAACTGCCCTCACTGGAAAATGCATGTCCCAGCAATCGTGGTGCGTCTCTGGCCCAAAAGGTGCAATGCATTCCCTTTAACCGCGGTTCTGTGCTGGAAGCTTTGGAACCGGTGCGTCTGATAGAAATCAGAAATGAAAAGGGTACCCTCACAGATACCCTGCTGCATCAGCTGCGTCAGGATGGAAAGGGACGCTGGCTGTTTGTGGCCCATGGCACCGAACCCTACAACAAAGACGTATCCAGATTCCAGGATCTGAGAATCCGGATAGCAGGCAGCTGGAAAGTAACATTATACAATACCTTGAATGGGGGCACAGAAGACATCAAACAGTGTATCAAGAATCATGCAACGGAAGTTTATTACCGTATGTATGACTATGACAGCTTATTACTGTGGTTGGAACCAGTGAATGAGACCGATGCCACACAGAAAGTTGTGAAAATTTCCGATGCCGCCGGAAAAACAGCCGAACAGGAAAGTAAATTACCGGAACGTAATCTGGAATTTCCGTCCACGGTTCCTTACACGCTCAGCGAACCGAATGCCCTGCTTTTAGATCAGGCAGAGTATGCTTTAGATGACGGAACCTGGCAGCCAAAAGAAGAAATATTAAGGCTGGATGACGTCTGCCGCGATCAACTTGGCTGGCCCAGCCGCAAGTGTGTGGTAGCACAGCCCTGGGTCATCGAAGAAGAACCGATTACGCATAGGGTACACCTTCGCTGGCATATTCAGTCCGACATCGAATATACAGATGCACAGCTTGCGATTGAAGATGCTGAAATGCTGCAGCTCAAATGGAATGGTCAGGAAATATCCAATACAGTTACCGGCTGGTATGTTGATAAATCCATT
>JAGASC010000082.1 GCA_017621905.1 Roseburia sp. | reverse complement strand
TTTTACGATAATTACTACAACAAACTGCAGGAAATTTTAAAAGCCTATGTCAATGGTTTTCCCTCCATTGATTCCATTTACCTATATTCCGAATACACAAACAGCATCTTGTCCGCGACAGAAAACACATCCTTATCTAACTTCAAAGACACAGGCTGGCTGGGCTGTCTGGACACTGATACTACTGATTTTCAAATATATTTCCGTGCGAAATACGACTATTACCCCTATGTACTCAGCATTATAAAACCACTCAACGTCAATGGCTACAAGGCCGCCATTGTTATCAATGTGAACTTGAATAATCTTTCTCCTTTGACAGAACTTAAACAGAATTCCACCCAGGCAATTTATCTGATTTCTGACGATAGTGAAATTCTGTTTCGCAACCACCAACGCGCGCTCGCTGAACCAATTGCTCTTATTCCGGAATTGTCCAATTTTTGTCCGGAAGAATCTGCATATACTGCGCTGATTACAGACCAGAATGTGACTTATGCTTATACGCAGCTTCACTCAGATTTATATCCATGGAGTTATGTTATGGTAACACAACTTTACGAATACTCCTCTAAACTTTCCAGTTCCCGGGCCATTTTTACAACTATGCTGATTTCACTTTTTTTGCCATAATACTGCTTTCTTTTTTATTTAGTATGCGTTCTGTCAAACCGATTCAAAATCTTCTGCAGTTGTTTCAAAACTCGGAGACGGATCTTGCTCAGGAGATTTATAATGACAGAGAAATCAGATACATTGCAGACCGCATTACCAGTTATATCCAGCAAAATCAAGCTCTTACCGATGAACTGAATATCCGGCTTAACCTGTTGAATCAGACTAAGCTTCTGGCTCTTCAGTCCCAGATTAATCCACACTTTCTTTTTAATACGCTGAATATGATTCATATTCAGGAAAGCGAGGCATTGGGTTATGAACATAGAATTCCAGCAATGACCCTGTCGCTGAGTAAACTGCTGCGCTATGCCATTGAGTCCACGGATCTTGTAACGCTAGAGACCGAAATCCATTTTACACGCATGTACATTAATCTTTTAAAAGAGCGGTATAACAATAAGCTACACATTGTTTATGATATCGAAAGCAGTACTTTTCATGCCAAAGTACCAAAGCTGATTTTTCAGCCACTGATTGAAAATGCTATCTTCCATGGTCTTGCAGAGCATATGACGGAAGACAGCTCTTTGACACTTTCCTGCCACAGGAAGGATAATTTTATTGTTGTTTCTATCAAGGATAATGGTATTGGTATGTCTCCGGATACCTTGGCACATCTCAAAGATGAACTAAAAGAAAGCGTTCCCCTGCAAAACAGCATCGGAATCAAAAATGTCGTTACCCGTATGAATTTACTATATGGGGAAGAATTCTCCATAACTATAGACAGTGCCCCGGGGAAAGGTTCCGTATTTACCTTGCATTTTCCCTCAATGCAATGAACAATCAAGTGTTTTTACACACTCAATGCGATTAGGTCTCCCAGGTCATCCATGTTAAAATTGCGCCAAAAGAACGAAAGAAACGATAAAAGCGGAAAAATTTCTCATAAAGAATTCTCTCCGCTTTTACATTTTACTTAGTGCCACCTCGCATAGGAATCCGCCGTTCTTCCCGGTGCCGGGATGTCGGGCTTTGACGCATTCCATTTTGCCTGACCACCTGATGCATTCAGGCCCCCGGAAGCAGCGTCTCCCCTGGCAGCAGCTCCTGTGCCGTTCCAGGAGCCTTTTCCTCCCGGCGTGGACTGATTTTCCGATGAAGGCTGCCGCAGATACGCCAGCAATACCAAAATTTCATGTGCCAGAAGCGGTGCAGCTGATAGCACCAGAAGCTTTACCCATTCCATGACCGACAGCTGGCTGGTACCAAACAGCTGCACCAGCGCAGGAATTTCCGTCACTGACATCTGCAGCCCCAGCCCCACGAAAAATGCCACGATCATCAACCGATTCTCCAGATGATTCATGCGAAACACCGAGGTCTCCACATCCCGCATTCCAATCGCATGAAACAGCTGCGCCATGCCAAGCACCGTAAAGGCATAGGTCTGGGAACGATTTAAAATTTCTGTCTGCACCAGCATCCGACGAAGATTCTCCAAAGTTATCGGCAGTTCCGTCTTCAAAAGCATCGCGACAGGCAAATGTAAAAACGCAATTGTACTGATGCCCGCAATCAAAATTCCATAAAAGCAGGTACAGCTCCATCCGCCTCCTGCAAAAAGGCTTTCCTCCTTGCCCCTCGGCGGTCGGTCCATATAGCTTTTATTTTCCTCCACATCCACCCCCAGCGCCAGAGCCGGCAGTGAATCTGTAATCAGGTTGATCCAGAGGATATGGCTGGATTTTAAAGGCGCTGCCAGGCCGCAGGCCACCGCGGCCAGCATGGTGATAATTTCTCCAAAATTCGAAGAAAGCAAAAATAGCACCGCTTTTCTGATATTTTCATAAATGCTTCGTCCCTGGGCAATAGCCTTGGCGATAGTGGCAAAATTATCGTCCGTCAGCACAATATCTGCCGCATTTTTTGCCACATCCGTGCCCGCCATTCCCATGGCAATTCCCACATCGGCTGACTTCAACGACGGAGCATCATTGACACCATCCCCGGTCATAGCGGCAATCTCCCCATTTTTCCGACAAGCGGAGACAATGCGTACCTTGTGCTCCGGCGACACATGGGCAAACACTCTGGTACGCTTGAGGCGCTGCTCCAATTCCTCGTCCTCCATCACTGCCAGTTCTTCCCCTGAAATACACTCTGTCATAGAGGAGGCTATATCCAGTTCCTTCGCAATGGCCAATGCGGTATCCATACGGTCCCCGGTGATCATAATGGTCTTCACTCCGGCCCGCCGGAATTCCTCCACCGCTGCCTTCGCCTCCGGCCGTATCGGATCCATCATGCCCACCATCCCAATAAAAATCAGGCCGTTTTCCTCAAGGCCATAGGCGTTTTCCCGCATTCCCAGTGCCAGAACCCGCAGGCCCTTTGAAGTCAATTCCGAAAGACCCTTTAAGATTATTTTTTTCTGCGCCGGAGTCATGGGTTTATTTTCCCCCTCCAGCCGCACATAGCGGCAACGGTCTAAAATCTCATCCGGTGAGCCTTTGGTGTAGGAAATGCCGTTTCCGCCTTCCATATGTAAGGTGCTCATCATCTTGCGCTCCGAGTCAAAGGACAGTTCTGCTTTCCGCGGCATTTTTCGCTCCAGGCTTTCGCGGGTGATGCCGTGTAAGGCCGCCATGTCAAGTAATGCCAGTTCCGTCGGATCACCGAACCGCTCTCCGTCCTGCAAAGAAGCATCATTGCACAGCGTAAAGCCCTGCAAAAAATGGCAGTCCTTCCCTTTTTGCAGTTCCGTCGGTTTCCGACTCTTTCCATCCGTATAGCACCCCGTCACAGTCATCCGGTTCTGGGTCAGTGTACCCGTCTTATCCGAGCACACTACGCTGACGCAGCCCAAGGTCTCTACACTGGGCAGCCGCTTTACAATGGTATTTACCTTTACCATGCGGGAAACGCTTAAAGCCAGCACCATAGCGACAATGGCAGGCAGCCCCTCCGGTACAGCAGCCACCGCCAGGGAGATGGCTGTGATCAGCATTTCCGGTACATCCCGTTTCTGTAAAACTGCAAGAACAAAAAGTATCATACACAGAAAAATGGCTACTGTGCTGAGTATTTTTCCCAAATCAGCAAGACGTTTCTGCAGCGGAGTAATTTCCGTTTTGGCATTTTGAATCATCCGGGCAATTTTTCCGATTTCCGTGTCCATGCCGATGGCCACGACCACACCTTCCCCTCGACCGTAAGTCACATTGGTAGACATGTAGGCCTGATTCCGATCCGTAATATTTTTTGTCACCGGAACGGACTCCCCCGTCAAAGCCGATTCCTCGATTTTCAGATTCACGGCCAGCGTCAGCATTAAGTCTGCAGGTACCTGTCCCCCGGCTTCCAACACTACCACATCTCCCTC
>JAGASC010000081.1 GCA_017621905.1 Roseburia sp. | reverse complement strand
CATTTTCGTATGAGCCATACCGATGCTGGATTTCCTTCTTCTCTCTTTTATTGATTGTTTCAGTACTTGTTCTATTAGTACTTAATTGCACGGGATTTTCCGTAACCGGTGTGTCCGTATCCGAATTTACCGTATACGGCTTTTCCGTACACGGTGATTCCGAACACGGCTTTTCCCTCGGCATCTCATAAATCACATACTCCGCTTTGCCCATCCGACCGTTGCTCTCACGCTGCTGCTTCCTTTCCAGATACCCAAGGCGCTCCAACTCCTTCAGAGCCGTAAGCACTCCATCTACGCCATCCGGTGTAATCGAAGATAATCCCCGTACCGAATAGTTCCATGTGTCCGGCAAACTGAGCAGCATGGAGAGAAGTCCTTTTCCTTTCAGGCTGAGACCCTGATCCCGCAGGTGGTAATTGCACATCGTTGTGTAATTGCTGTTCTTCTCAACCCTGAATACCGGCATGGTGCTCACCATCCTTTTTCGCAGGCTCCGCTTTTTTCTTCGGACATTTGCGCGGACGATCTTCGCTGTCCTCCCGGCGATGGTATTTGCCGGTATCCTGCATCATGCGTTCAAACGCCTGAAGGCGTCCTTCTGTAAAAAGCGTCATTCGATCACACCCCATTTCTTAAACAACTTGAAGAGATGATTCTTTCCCTTGCAGGTCACTCTCGTCTGTTGCACCAGTTTTCCGCTTCTGCCGTAGCAATCTCGGACAATAAAATAGCCCCTTGCAGATTTGTCTGCAAAAGGCATCAGCCAGCCACTCGGACTGCGGTACAGATAGCGATGATCCAGTAAGAGAGCCACTGCCGTCTTCTCCGGGATTCCGATTTCCTTACAGAAATTCCGGATGCAGGTACAATCCTCCGAGTTCACAAAGGTGTCGAAGTAGTCTGCCTTGGGCTGTGCCGCATCCAGCTGTTTGCGGATACCCTCAAGCTGCTCCCTCTCGGCTACAAGCTCCTGTGCCAGGGTGTAGATGACCTCCGGATGCTGAATCACCTGATCCAAAATGGAATCGCTCATATACACTCCATGCTTGCGGATAGAAGGGAGAACTTCATCAAACACCCAGTGTTCAAATCGTTCTGCCGATGGCAGCTTGCTGTGAACGATCAGCCGGTAAACATCGCCTTCTGTGATAAAGGCGATTTCAACGACCTGCTCTCCAGCATCCCCATACTGATTCACCTTCTGAACGACCCCCTCGCGTTTCGTTAGGGGGCCTCTGCAATGGCGTTTCACTGCGGCATAGGGATTCACATACCCCAACGCTTTCGCCACGTCACTTGCACAGAAGAATGTCTTTCCCGCCTCCTGCAACACGCGGATCGAACCAAACTCCTGGTTCTCAAACACCTCCATCATTTGCCTCGACTGTCCGCCATGACTGCCCACATCGGTATCATGGGTCTTCTGATTGAAATCCGTCATACCTGTTACCTCCTACTCAAATTTGTCTCGCCGGATTTCAGGCGAAAAAAATAGAGCCTCGACCCATTCTCGTTTTCAAAGAATGAGCCAAGGCTCTATGTAAATCAGTCAAGTATGTGTTCGTCCGTCGATGGCAAAATTGGACTTCATTTGCTCCTATTGTCCACCAGTAATTTAACCCATAAGAGGTCAAAATGGGCTTGTCCACCAGTAATTTGACCACTATAAACCCATAAATTTCCGTTCAAATTCCATCAAAACCGAACAGTCCAGACAGAATTTTGGGTATAGAAAAAGCCCGGAAAATGGCGTATTTCCGGGCTTTTTTAGCATTTTGAAGTTGTCGATTATCGCTTGCTGAACTGCGGTGCGCGACGAGCAGCCTTGAGACCGTATTTCTTACGCTCTTTCATACGTGGATCTCTGGTTAAGAATCCAGCAGATTTTAATACTGGTCTGTAATCAGCATCTACATTCAGTAATGCACGAGCGATACCGTGACGGATAGCGCCTGCCTGTCCTGTGTATCCACCGCCGCGAACGTTTACTAATACGTCGAATTTGTCAACTGTCTCAGTTGCAACTAACGGCTGGCGAACGATAACTTTCAATGTATCAAGTCCGAAATATTCGTCCATGTCTCTTTTATTGATTGTAACTTTACCTGTACCTGGTACTAAATATACTCTGGCAACAGATGATTTTCTTCTTCCTGTTCCGTAATATTTTGCGTTAGCCAATGTTCTTTACCTCCTCATTAAAATGTTAAAGCTTCAGGCTTCTGAGCTGCATGCTTGTGATCTGGTCCAGCGTATACAAATAATTTTGTATACATTTCTCTTCCTAATGGTCCTTTCGGAAGCATTCCCTTAACAGCATGCTCGATTACTCTTTCCGGATGCTTTGCTAACATTTCTTTTAATGTGGTCTCTTTCATGCCACCTACATAATCGGAGTGATTGTAGTAGATCTTCTGGTCTAATTTCTTACCGGTTACTTTGATTTTCTCTGCATTGACAACGATTACATAATCACCGGTATCGATGTGCGGTGTAAAGATTGCTTTATTCTTTCCTCTTAATACTTTAGCAACTTCAGATGCTAAACGTCCTAATGTCATACCTTCAGCGTCAACTACATACCATTTTCTCTCAATGGTAGCTGGGCTAGCCATAAAAGTCTTCATGTGTTTCCTCCTAGAAAATTGTTATTCCATGCCTTTGCAGTGTGAATGTCCGGACACACCGTCTTTGCATGTCATATTGTTTATTGCTAAAATGTCGCTCCGGGGCTTTGGATTGACATTTATACACTATCACAGACTTGAATATTATATTACACGAAACCAGGCGTGTCAACAACTTTTTTGGCGGTTTTCTCAATTTTTCCCAGTCTTTTTCTGGATTTTCCGGTGTTCCCTCCGACTCAAACAATTTTACTTTCGGAATATTGGCCCCTTTATAAAAATAGGCTGTTGCAAAATCCAACTTACTCCTTTTTGCAGCAGCCATGTTATTTTTCTAATAGAGTAGTTTCCTACATCACTCCGCCTTCCACCACCAGGTTCTCCGGGTCTACGCTTTCGCCGTAAATCGGTGCAAGGGTCTCCTCATAATCAGCATGGAAGAACTGCTCCTCTGCCAGGGCTTTGATTTCCTCATTGATCCAGTTCAGAAGCTCTGTGTTGCCTTTCTGCACTGCCGGTGCAATTGCATCCGTGTTTCCAAGGGACTCTATGCCAACAGAAAATCCTTCGTTCTGCAATGCCCATGCCAAAACTTCGGTATTATCGGTGGAAAATGCTGCTCCTCTGCCATCCAAAAGTGCATCATAGGCTTCCTGGTACTCATCAAATTTGACAAGCTTTATCTCCGGATGATTATCGGTAAAATATGTTTCTGCAGTTGTTCCCTTTACCACAATCAAATCCCTGCCATTCAAATCTGCAACATCGGTAATCAGTGCAGAATCCGGCGACACCACGCCCAGCGCTACTTTCATGTAAGGCAGAGCAAAATCAACCTTTTCGCTCCTCTCCTCGGTTACCGTGAAATTTGCCAGAATAATGTCAACCTTCCCGGATTGCAAATATTCTACGCGACTTGCCGCCTCCACATATACAAATTCCACTGCATCCTCACTGCCAAGCAGATCCTTTGCGATTCGTTTTGCAAAATATACATCATAGCCTTGTATCTCACCGTTGGCATCCACATAGCCAAAGGGATTTTTGTCGCTGAACACACCGATTTTAATAGTGCCGTCCGCTTTGATTTCATCCAGGGTACGGGCAGTACCCGCGGTGTTGCTCTCAGCCACGCCGTTTTTCGTGCCATTTTCTACGCCGTTTTCTGCACCATTTTCTGCGGTACTGCCTCCACATCCCGCCAGCGTTCCCACTGTCACAACTGCCGCCAATAATACTCCTAACCATTTCTTCTTCACAGCTTTTTCCTCTTCTCTGCGTTGCTTTTTGTGCTGCCAAGTTTATGCGGGCAACGCTGACACAAACTTGCATCGGCTTGCTTTTCAAGCATCCCCGTAATGAAAACTGTTCAAAAACTGTTTTGTTCGGTCCGTCTTTGGATTTGTAAAAAACTCCTCCGCACTGCCTTCCTCCACAATGCGGCCGTTATCCAGAAATATTACCCGGTCCGCCACTGCACGTGCGAACTCCATTTCATGGGTGACTATGACCATGGTCATTCCGGATTTTGCCAGTTCCAACACTACCTGCAGTACTTCCCGCACCATCTCAGGGTCTAAGGCTGCGGTAATCTCATCCAGCAACAGCACCTCCGGGTGCATGATCAGCGCTCGCACAATGGCTGCACGCTGTTTCTGACCACCGGACAACTGCCTAGGGTAATTGTCACATTTTTCCAATAGACCAACACGCTCCAAAAGCTGCATGGCCTCTTTTCGTGCCTCGGTTTTCTGCCGTTTCTGCACTTTATGCGGCGCTAAGAGCAGATTTTCCATGATTGTCATGTTGGGAAACAAATCATAGCTTTGAAAAACCATTCCCACTTTCTCCCGCACTTCATGTACTTTTCGCTTTTCCTTTTCGCAGCTGTTCCCCCGCAGTCGGATGTTTCCCTCGTCGATATCCTCCAACCGGTTTAAGCATCGCAGGAACGTACTTTTCCCGCAGCCGGACGGGCCAACGATTACCACCACCTCGCCTTTTTGTATGGAAAAAGATATGTCGTCTAAAATTACAGTCTGCTGTACATAGGATTTTTTTAAGTGTTCTACTTCCAGGATTGTCTCTGTCATTTTTCTCCCTCGCTCTCCCTCTCCGTGCTGTCAGCCATGCTTCTTACCACTTACCCGCTTTGGGGCAAGTTTTTTTCTCCAAAATCAGATTACTTGGTACCATCATACCTTCTTACTCTGCTGCAAATCGCTTCTCCAGCACTGCCGAAAGTCTGGAGAACGGAAAGCAGATAGCAAAATATATGGCAAAAATCACACCGTACACCCACAGAGCCGCAGTCGGGTACCCGAACCTGGATGCGTCAATCATTTGTTTTCCCACCTTCACCACTTCCACCACTCCAATCAATACCACCAGCGAAGTGGTTTTTATCATTCGCGTCAACAGATTGATGGCTGACGGCAGCAACCGTTTTATCGTCTGTGGAAGAATGATATAGAGGTATACCTGCCACTTCGTAAGCCCCAGTCCATAACCGCTTTCATACTGATGCTTCGGAATTGCAATCAACGCACTTCGCACCAAATCCCCCATCTCTGCGGTTCCCCAAAAGGTAAATACAAAAACCGCTGCATTTTCCCCAGAAAGATTTAGTCCAAGATTCTTTGCCGCCCCGAAATAAACCAGAAACAGCAGCACCAGCTGAGGCATGATCCGCACAGTTTCAAGATAGATCCGGCAGACTGCTTTTATCCCCCTGTTGGGAATATTCATAACCATGCCCAGGAAAAACCCCAGAAAAACGGAAAGTGCCATGGCAATCGCTGCAATCCGAAGGGTTACCCACAATCCCTGACACAGACGCAAGAAATTGTTTCCCAAAAACAGTACTTCAATCCCCGTATTCTGCATAGCGCATCCCCCTTTCCAGAAACGTACAAACGATTGATATCGGCAGCAGCAAAACCAGATATGCCACCACCAGCATGAACAATGCCTCATCTGTCTTGTAATAGATTCCAATCAGATCCTTCGTGACGAACATCAGATCCGCCAGCGCCACAGCACTGAACAGTGAAGTTTCCTTGATCAAAAAAATAATATTGGCACAGAAAGCCGGGATGGAATTGGACACCGCCTGAGGTAATATAATGCAGAAAAACACCTGGCTCTTTTTCATTCCAAGGCTCAACGCGGACTGAATCTGAAGCTGGGACACATTATCAAGGCCGCTACGGAAAGCCTCCGACATATAGCTTCCGCCAAGAAATGCAAGGCCGATTACCGCACAGCCCTCCGCGCTTATGACAATGCCAAGTTTCGGTAATCCAAAATACAAAAAGAAAAGCTGTATCAGAAGCGGCGTATTTCTTGACAGTTCAATATAGACGCCTGCGATCTGTTTTAATACCGGCACGTTAAAGTACCTGACCATACTTGCCATCAGTCCCACCAGAATTGCAAAGGCAATTCCTAAAACTGCCATATGCAGAGTCAGTTTTGCGGCCTCAATATAAAGTGGAAGCTGTTCCTGCATGAAACCCAAATCCATATTTTCCTCCCATGGCGAATTGTCACAATTTTGTTTTTTCCCTTCTTGTACAGGCCAAGCGTCACTCGCTTACTGCTACCTT
>JAGASC010000080.1 GCA_017621905.1 Roseburia sp. | reverse complement strand
GTAGACGCAGCGATTGTGGGAATTGTGGATGACGGAACAGAATTGGAGTAGAAATATCATGGAATTAAAGGAATTAACCCAGATAGTAAAACAGGCCGGAGTGGCCGGGGCAGGTGGCGCCGGTTTCCCGAGTTATGGAAAGCTTGACGCTCGTGCAAAAACGATTATATTGAACTGCGCGGAATGTGAGCCGCTGCTTAGACTTCACCGCCAGCTGTTAGAAGTGCATGCTTTTGAAATATTGAGCACCTTGGAATTAATGGCAAAAACTGTTGGAGCAGAAAAGGTAATCATTGGCGTAAAAGAAGCTTATACCAGTACTGTAGAGGCCGTAAAAGCGGAAATGGGTTCCTTTTCTCTGATTTCTCTAGGACTTTTGCCGGAGATTTACCCGGCGGGAGACGAAGTAGTGCTGATTCACGAGACCACCGGCAAGGTAGTACCGCCGGGAAGCATTCCCATCGAAGTGGGAGTTGCGGTTTTCAATGTGGAAACCGTATATAATATCTATCAGGCATTAAATCATCAGATGCCGGTGACAAAAAAATATATTACTATAACCGGAGAGGTGGCACATCCCTGTACCAGAATCGTTCCCATCGGAATGAAGGTGGAAGAGGTGTTAAAACTGGCAGGCGGAGTGACTGCAAAGAATCCTGTCTATATTATGGGCGGACCAATGACAGGACCGATTGTCGGTGTACATGATGTGATCACGAAGACCTCGAATGCAATATTAGTATTAGAGGATACGCATCCGGTCGTGATGAAGAAAAAGGGAAATTCCCAGATTAATTTGAAAAGAGCAATGGCCTCCTGTTGCCAGTGCCAGATGTGTACGGATTTGTGCCCGAGATATTTACTGGGCCATCCGATTGAGCCCCATGCATTTATGCGTGCGGCCAGCAGCGGCACAACACAGGATTTGAAGCCATTTTTAGATACAATGTTCTGTGTATCCTGCGGATTGTGCGAGATGTATTCCTGTATGCAGGGATTGTCTCCGAGAAGTCTGATTCAGGATTATAAAATGGGATTGCGTGCAAAGGGCGTGCCTGTTCCGAAAGGGGTAGAGGCAGCACCGGTAAAGCGGGAAAGAGAATACCGCAAGGTGCCGTTGAAACGTCTGCAATCCAGACTTGGACTTGACAAATATGATTCACCCGCTCTATTAGATGAGCAGGAAGTGACCGCAAAGCTGGTAAAAATAAAATTAAGCCAGCATATCGGAGCTCCGGCAGTAGCAATGGTAAAAGTCGGAGATGAAGTGAAAGCAGGCCAAATCATCGGCCAGGCAAAAGAGAACGCATTAAGTCTTCCCGTACACGCATCCATAGACGGAGTTGTGACGGATGTAAATGAAAAAGCAGTAACGATTAAAGCGAGGTAGTGTGAAAAATCCTTATATCGAAGATTTTTCACACGCAAATTTAGGGCTTTGGCCCCAAATTTGCAGGCTTTGGAAAGGCATAGGTACAATAAATGGGAAAAGCAATCGGAATGGTGGAGTATAAGACCGTATCGACCGGAATTTTAGCGGCGGATCTGGTCATTAAAACAGCAGATGTGGATGTGATTGAAGCACAGACTGTATGTCCGGGCAAATACATCATTATTTTTACCGGAGATATCAGTGCGGTACGCGCATCCATCGATGCAGCAAAAGTGACGTATCCGGAACAGCTGATCGACAGTTTCCTGTTGGGAAATCCGCATGAAGGAATCTTTCCGGCAATCTACGGAACAGCACAGATTACGAACCGCAACGCCCTTGGCGTATTAGAGACTTTTGACGCTGCAGCAATTTTTGTGGCAGCGGATGAAGCGGCGAAGACATCGGAAGTCGAACTGATTGAGATTCGTGTAGCAAGAGGTATGTGTGGAAAGTCCTATGTATTTTTGACCGGAGAGGTTGCAGCAGTAGATGCGGCGATTAAAAAAGCCCAGGCGGCTGTCAGCAAGAACGGTATGTATCTGGACAGCTCAGTCATTGCAAGTCCGGATCCGAAATTATGGGAGACGATACTGTAGGGGGACAGTAAATGTTAGCAGCAGAGAGAAGGAATGAAATTCTTGCACAGTTGAAAGAACAGGGAAAGGTAATTGTAGCTGACCTGAGTAAGAAATATGATGTGACGGAAGAAACCATTCGAAGAGATTTGGAGAAGCTTGAACGGGATGGTTTTGCAGAGCGCACCTATGGGGGAGCTGTTTTAAAAGAAAATGAGAAGGAAGATCTTCCGTTTCTGGTGCGTAAGCGTACCAACGTGGAGGCAAAGAAACGTATTGCGGCGACCATCAGTGAGATGATTGAAGATGGAGACCGCATTATGTTAGATGCCAGCACAACAGCCCTTTTCGTAGCGAAGCAGATTCGCCATAAAAAGAACATTACGGTAATTACCAATTCCATCGAGATTTTGCTGGAACTGACAGATATGAAGGGATGGAAAGTCCTTTCTACAGGAGGTTCTTTGCGGACGGAAGCGCTGGCCTTGTTTGGTTATCAGGCAGAGCGCATGGTGGATGATTTTTATGTGGATAAAACAATTATTTCCTGCAAAGGTGTGGATTACCACAAAGGCTTCATGGACTCTAATGAACTGGAGGCAGGAATTAAAAAGCAGATGCTGGGTTCAGCTTCCACAAAGATCCTTGCGGTGGACAGTGCAAAGTTCGGAAAAGCATCTTTTACGAAGATTGTAGACTTTGCAGGTGTGGATATGATTGTGACAGACCACATTATGGATGAGGAATGGACCGAAAAAATGCAGGATTGTAATGTTAAGGTCATAAATTGCTAGAAAATTAAAAATTCTTCTGGTATATTTTGGGTGGCATACCGGTGAGACGTTTAAATACGGTAATAAAATAATTGTAATCAGAAAAACCACATTTCGAGGCAACCTCTGCAATGGAGAGGTCAGGACACTCCAAAAGTAATGTCTTGGCCTTTTCGATGCGGAGGTTTCTTATATGTTCTGCAATTCCAATGCCATAGCTCTGTTTGGCAATCTCGTATAATTGAGTTTTCCCGATGTTAAATCGGGTGCAGATCGAAAGCGCATTGATATTCTCAGTAAAATGAGAGGAAATGTATTCATCAATTTGCACCGGAAGTTCCTGTTGTTTTAAGGCTACCATACGTTCTAAGCAGAGATAGGAAGCCACGGCCTCTAAAATGTGAGAGGCTGAGGTAATATAGTCAGCTGAAATAATGGGACGCTCCAGGCAGGCATCTTTTAATGCATCCATATCAATTGCATAATTTTCACATAACTGCTGAATTTGCGTCCAGCCTTCTTCATAGGAAGGGTAGGAGAACACGTGACCAAACAGCAGATATCCAATGACCACGTTCCCAAGATATAAAGGTGCAATGCTTTCCGTCAGTCCTGCATGGCAGCGGTAGGTGTAAGGAGAATGGCGTCTGGCAGCAATGGCACAGGCATTTGCGTCACAGAGCTGGCATTCTTTTTCCCCCTGCACATCCGAGCGTATAATCTGACAAAAGGAAGAAACATGTTCCGGGTACGCAGCAAGCTCGTGAAACGTGTCGTCAAAGACCGTAATGCGAATTTTGGTCAAATTATAAAAATCTTTTAACAGGTCATTCAGTTTGGACAAATTAAAACTTGATATCATAGTAATCCTCCGAACATTTTTCTGAAAATTTCAAGCAAATCCACTGAGGTTTTTCCCTTATATATTATTTAAATTTTAACACATCGGCGAACAAAATCAAAGTAAAAAGAACATACTTCTATATATTTTTGTGGGGCTTTAGAGCTATTATTATATCGTAGGGACCGCCAGGTGAACCGCACGATTGTCTTGCGGTATAGCGAGGTGCCTACTATCGAAAGCTGCACAGTAGATTTCGATAATTTTTCTTCGAAAAACAAAGGAGGAAAATCCTCTGTCCTGCACGCGCCTAAGGCGCAGGCAGTCGCATTTTTCCTCGAAAAACAAGGGAGGAAAATCCTCTGCTCCCGCAATGGCAGTCGCATTTTTCTTCGAAAAACAAGGAGGATTATATGTTAGTTACATTAAAGCAGATTTTGAATTTGTGCGAGGCGAAAAAATGTGCCGTTGGCTCTTTTAACACACCAAATCTGGAATCAGTGATGGCTGTTATCGGTGCAGCAGAAGAGATGGATGTGCCGGTCATTATTCAGCATGCCGAGGTGCATGAGGAAATCATGCCTATTCGCATCATTGGTCCAATTATGATAGAAATGGCAAAGCGTGCGAAGGTTCCGGTTTGTGTACATCTGGACCATGGCGAGACACTGGATTATGTATGTAAGGCACTGCATCTGGGATTTACCTCTGTTATGTATGATGGTTCCGTGCTGTCTTTTGAGGAAAATATGGCAAATACAAAGATGGTGGTTTCCTTTGCAAAACAGACCGGCGCTTCCGTGGAAGCAGAGATTGGCTGCATGGGAAAACGTGAGACCGGTTCCGGTTCTGCCGGAAACGGCAATGATCCGGAAAAAATCTATACAGACCCGGATCAGGCAAAAATCTTTGTGGAAGAGACCGGTATCGATGCGTTGGCATGTTCCTTTGGAACCACCCATGGTGTGTATTTGAGCGAACCGAAGCTTGATTTTTCCGTTGTAGAGAATGTCCGGAAAAAAGCGAACATTCCGGTGGTTATGCATGGCGGTTCCGGTGTCAGCCCGGAGGATTTCCGCAAAGCGATTGAAAAAGGTGTTCGCAAAGTAAATTATTATACCTATATGGCAATGGCAGGCGGAGAGACTATCGCGGAACAGTTCCGCATGGGCTGCATTCCGGTGGAAAAGGATGGAAAACACTACAAATATTGCTATTCTCTGGTAGAAAGCGGAAAAGATACCCCGATTATGTACCATGACATCGTACAGTGGGGAACCCAGGCTATGAAAGAGAACTGTAAGAAGGCTATGGAAATATTCGCGATGAGATAAGCGAATCGTAATTGCGAAGGTACTGAACAGTTACAGCGAATC
>JAGASC010000079.1 GCA_017621905.1 Roseburia sp. | reverse complement strand
AATGAGTGGCTGAACAATCCATACTTTGACGAAGAAACAAAAGCAGAGCTAAAAAGTATTGCCGGTGATGAAAAAGAAATCGAAGATCGCTTTTACATGGACTTAGAGTTTGGTACCGCCGGTTTGAGAGGCGTGATTGGCGCGGGAACGAACCGTATGAATATTTACACCGTGCGCAAGGCAACCCAGGGTCTTGCAAATTATATCACGAAAGTGAATGGTCAGGAGAAGGGTGTGGCAATCGCCTACGATTCCAGAAGAATGTCACCGGAGTTTGCAGACGAAGCAGCTCTTTGTCTGGCAGCGAACGGTATTAAGGTATACGTGTTCGAGTCCTTAAGACCCACACCGGAGCTTTCCTACGCAGTGCGTAAGCTGGGATGCATTGCAGGCATCAATATTACTGCAAGCCACAATCCGCCGGAATACAATGGTTACAAGGTATACTGGGAGGACGGCGCACAGATCACACCGCCGCACGATAGCGGTATCATGGGAGAGGTTCGTAACGTGACGGATTACGCCACCGTAAAGACTATGCCGTTAGAGGATGCAAAGGCAGCAGGCCTTTATCAGGTCATCGGTGCGGATATTGACGATCCGTATATGGAAGAGTTAAAGAAACTGGTGCTTCACCAGGATTGTATTGACCAGGTGGCGGCTGACATGAAAATTGTTTACACACCGCTTCACGGCACAGGAAATATTCCGGTACGCCGCGTGTTACAAGAACTGGGCTTCCAGCATGTCTATGTGGTACCGGAGCAGGAGCTGCCGGATGGTGAATTCCCGACGGTAAGCTACCCGAACCCGGAGGCGGCGGAAGCATTTGAGTTAGGCCTGGCGCTGGGCAAAAAAGTGGATGCAGACCTGATTCTTGCAACCGACCCGGATGCAGACCGTCTCGGTGTTTACGTGAAGGACTCTAAGACAGGGGAATACCATAGTTTGACCGGCAATATGTCTGGCTGCCTGATTGGTGACTATGTCATCGGACAGAGAAAAGAATTATATGGTCTTCCGGAAGATGGCGCATTCATTCGCTCCATCGTGTCCACAAATATGGCAGATGCTATCGCAGAGCATTACGGCATCCAGCTGATTGAGGTGCTGACCGGATTCAAGTTCATCGGACAGAAGATGTTAGAGTTCGAGAAAACAGGCAAGGGAACCTATCTTTTTGGTATGGAAGAGAGCTACGGCTGCCTGACCGGAACCTATGCAAGAGACAAAGATGCCATCGTTGCTTCCATGACCTTATGTGAGGCAGCTGCTTACTATAAGACAAAGAACATGACTCTGTGGGATGCAATGCTTGCCATGTATGAAAAATATGGTTACTACAAGGATGATGTGACCTCCATTACTTTAAAGGGCATCGAAGGACTTGCAAAGATTCAGGAAATCATGAACACACTCCGGGAAAATGCTCCGGCAGAAATCGGCGGCTACAAGGTAACTGCAGTAAGGGATTACAAAAAAGATACCATTACCGATGTGGCAACCGGCGAGGTAAAACCAACAGGTCTGCCGTCCTCTAACGTACTGTATTATGAGATGACCGATGGTGCATGGGTGTGCGTAAGACCGTCCGGCACAGAGCCAAAAGTAAAATTCTATCTTGGCGTAAAAGGCACATCCTTAGAGGATGCCGATGCAAAATCCGCAGCATTATCCGACAAAGTTCTGGCCATGATAAACGAGATGATCTAGGCTGGAAATAACTGTAAAATTACAACAAGGGAACATATTTCCCCAAAACGATAAAAATCAGCGGAAAATCCCCTAAATATGGGAAATTTTCTTGACAATACCAGTAAAAACAAGTATAAATATGGAGTAGGTATTTAAAAAAGGAACCTCGAACATATTTAATATTGAAAATCCAGAGGAGGAATTTTTGACATGAACAAGGCAGAATTAGTTGCAGCAATCGCAGAGAAGGCTGAAGTAAGCAAAAAAGACGCAGAGGCAGCTTTAAAAGCATTTACAGATGTTGTAGCAGATGAGTTAAAGAAAGGTGAGAAAGTTCAGTTAGTTGGATTCGGAACCTTCGAAGTATCCGAGAGAGCAGAGAGAACAGGAAGAAATCCGCAGACTGGCGAAGAGATGACCATCGCAGCTTCCAAGGCTCCAAAGTTCAAAGCAGGAAAAGTTTTAAAGGATATGATCAACGCCTAAAAGCAGGAAAAGCTAACGAAGCAAGCATAGCATGCAAAGCAGGCATTTGGCCCCATCGCGAAGCGATTTTCATGGCTGGATGCCCGTAACAGTGAAGGTACCTGAACTGTTACAGCTTATGAGAGTGGATTTATGTGTAATAACAGAATCCACTCTTTTTTCGCGAGGAGGAAAATTATGCGCTTAGACAAATTTTTAAAAGTATCGCGTCTCATTAAGCGGCGTACGGTAGCCAATGAGGCCTGTGACGCCGGACGTGTTATGGTCAACGGCAAACCGGCCAAGGCATCGCTGAATGTAAAAGTCGGTGATATTATTGAAATCGGTTTCGGCACCAAAACGGTAAAGGTACGTGTACTGGATTTGCAGGACACCACCAAAAAGGATGAAGCAAAAGATTTATTTGAATACGTATCATAAAAAAGGACACCTCCTAATATATTGATATATCAGGTGGCAAACCGGGCAGGATTCTTAAAAATTCTCAGAACCGACACCGATATCAATAGATGTATAGATCCGGTGGCAAAGCTGCAGCAGGATAGAGGGAGGTTTTCTATGGATGAGAGAAACAGCAATGTGACAAAAGCACATAAAGTCCTTCTGGCAAATCGCAAGACCGGTGCATTTTCCGGTGTTGTGGATGTGCTTTCTTTTGATGTGGCAGAAATACTGCTGGAAACGGAATTGGGAATGCTTTTGATTAAGGGGCATGACCTGCACGTGAACCGGCTCAGCCTGGAAAAAGGTGAAGTGGACATCGAGGGACGCATCGATTCCCTGGCCTATTCGGATGTGAAAAATGCAGGAAAGCAGGCTGAATCCTTGTTTGGCCGGCTGTTTAAATAATGACAGTCAGTGCGGCAATCGGACAGGAGGCCGGTTTTCTTGGCATTTCCATTGTGCTTGGCATGGGACTGTTCTTTCTCTATGACATACTGCGGATTTTCCGGAGGATCGTCCCCCACGGAAATGTCTGGATTGGCGCAGAAGATTTTATTTACTGGCTGATTTGTACAGGAGCGGTTTTTGTCATGCTGTATCAGGAAAATGACGGCATGGTGCGAGGATTTGCCCTGGGCGGGGTCATTTTTGGAATGCTTCTGTATTTTGGCATTTTCAGCCGGTTCGTGGTACGGGTGAATGTGCTGGTCTTAAAGACGGTACTGGGTGTCGGAAAGAAAATAACTGTCTTTCTGTTTCGCCCGTTTTACAAAGTGGGAAAGAAAATTTTGGTATTTATCAGAAAACAATTGAAAAAGTTTTTAAGAGCAGTTAAAATAGGGTTATGTAAACTGTGAAGTACTGAACAGTTACGAGGGAAAAAAAGATTTTGCAGGCTCAAGCATTTACGGGAACGGATTTGAACGGTAACTGCACAGGCACTGAATCGTTATGAGGAAAAGGTATGGCAGCTGGAAAAAGACGAAGAAAAGATAATAATCGGGTTGGAAGACGGTGCATCAGCATTATCATGGTCGTATTTGTGGTGGTCATGTCTGTCCAGATTGTGAAAGTATATCAGAAGGATCAGGAATACATAGAGAAGCAGGCCGAGTTGGAGGAACAGCTTAAGGATGAGCAGGAACGGCAGGCCGAGCTGGAAGAGTACGAGGATTACACCAAGTCGCAGCAGTACGTGGAAGATATCGCCAAGAGTAAGCTGGGACTTGCTTATGATAACGAGATTATATTTAAAGAAAAATAGTAACTGTTCAGGTCAGCCCTATGCATTTACTGCATAGGGCGTGAGAAAACGTAGAACAGCCATGAGCAAGCCCCCATCGCGAAGCGATTTTCATGGGCTTGCGGTCGTAACTATGAAGGTACTGAATAGTTACGAAAAATAAACATGCATCCACATGATAAAAAACAGGTTTCCAGAAGTGATATGGTGAGCCTGTTTTTTTGTTGTTACGTAACTGTTCAATATCTTCACAATTACGTTGTTACAATATTTTTGAAATGATTTAACAAGCATAGTTCAACAGCCGGTATATTAGTATTGCTTAAGTCATGGATGGTTGGTTGAGATTATGTTCTTCAAACACTTCAGATTTTTAGAATCCCCTGAATTAGACAATTGAAAAGGAAATTTGGCGAAAAGTTTTAAAAAACCGGACCTCGCTTTGACAAAGATTTTTTCCAGGGAAATTTATAATCGAGAGCACTTGTCCTGGAGATTTCGCATTGCCGGTGATATGGCAGGCAGAAAAGAATTGCGGGCAGAATAAAAATGATAAGGGAAGAAAAAGGAGAGAAGTCATGAAGAAAGCAAGACAGATCGTGGTGGGAATTTTGGGAGGCGCATTGTGTGGTGTGAGTGTATTGGGGTGTTATCCCCTGGTGCCTGCGTTTTTTGCGGCACTTTATCTGGAGCGTGTCAGCAGTGTGATGCTGATGGGATTTCTGTACATAGGAATGATATTTTTTATGCCAATGACCGCGGTGGTAAAATACGGAGTGACAATACTGGTAATTGCAGGTGTAATCCGGCTGATTCAGTGGGCAAATGATGGGTGCTCCGCGCTTATGGCGGGGGGAGTAGCTGCAGGGACGACGGTAATCCTTTCTTTTGCAGGGGGACTTTTGGAGTGGCGCAGTCAGCCGGCGGCACCTGCCGTTTTATTGGAGGGTGTTTTTGTGTTTGGGGCGGTAATCCTTTTGAACCGGCTTGCCCATGGGGCGCTGGAATGGAATCCGGCGCCGAAGGAAATGGAGCAGGAGGATGGCCATAAAGAGGAGCGGTTGATAAATTATGCAGAGTCCTTTCAGGGGCTGTCGCAGATTTTTCAGTCCATGAGTGTAAAGCAGAGTCAGAATACGGCGGAGGAGCTGGGGCGGATTCAAAATGAACTGACAGGAAAGCTTTGTGCGGGCTGTGAGTCCTGTGCCATCTGCTGGGAACGGGACTCCACACCGCTGTACGGCATTTTGTCGCAAATGATTACTTCTATCTGGCATACAGGGCACCCGGAGACAGAGACAGAGGAAAAGCTGGGAGAGTATTGCATGAAAAGCAGGGATATGATCGAGGAGGCGGTTCATGTATTTGAGCGGACCAGCCTGAACCGGGCATGGTACAACAGGCTGTTGGAAAACCGCCAGGTGATTGCGGAGCAGTTGGACGCTATGGCATATATCATGCAGGATTGTGCCAGAGAAGAACGACAGTTGGATGTGCAGGAGAGAGGAGCCCTGGCCGAAATCCGGTATCGGGCCAAGGAGCAGGGAATCCTAGTGGAGGAGCTGCATTTGGTCGAGATGGTGGATGGACACTTAAAACTGCAGGCAAAACTGCGCAGCAGCATGGGAGGCTGTATTTCACTGAAATCTTTTTTGAACGCAGCAAGCCACGCCCTGGAGCGTAAAATGCGCGCCGCGGCGGAAACAAGGACATTTATCGCCAAAGAGCCCATGGAATTTTTGTTTTATGAGGATACCGACTACCGGAGTGTGCAGGGAATCGCCAGGATAAAAAAGGACGGAGCCCAGATTTCCGGGGATAACTTTTCTTTTTTGGAGCTGGAGCGTGGAGAACTTCTGATGGGACTGTCGGATGGGATGGGGTCCGGCAGCGCGGCATGCAGGGAAAGTGAGATGGTCTTAGACTTGGTGGAGCGTTTTCTGGAGGCGGGATTTTCGGCGGAAACAGCCATTCGCATGATGAATTCTGCCATGGTCATGAAGGGGGAAAACGACCTTTATTCTACCGTAGATTTGTGCAAGATCAATCTCTACAGCGGCCAGGCATGCCTGTATAAAATTGGAGCAGCTGCAACTTTTATCAAGCGGGAAACGGAGGTGGAGTGCATCACCTCTGACAGCCTTCCGGTGGGGGCTGAGACAAAGCTCGACTTAAAACCCAGCGAAGTACAGCTTTCCTGCGGGGATTTTGTTGTCATGGTGACGGATGGTGTGTTAGAATACTTACATGTACCAAAGCCGGAGGAAACCATGCAGGAGATTATTGAAAGCATCCAGACCAACAATCCGGGCATCCTTGCAAAGCGGATTATGGAGCGGGTGATGCTTTTTACCGGGGGTACTGCCAGAGATGATATGACGGTCCTTGCGTCCTGTATTTGGGATAAGGCGTAAAGTAAAAGCGGAAAGCTGCTGAGAACGCAGCGAACAGTAACAATCGAAAAGCTGCTGAGAACGTAGCGAACAGTAACAATCGGAAAGCTGCTGAGAACGCAGCGAACAGTAACGATCGGAAAGCTGCTGAGAACACAGCGAACAGTAACAATCGGAAAGCTGCTGAGAACGCAGCGAACAGTAACGATCGGAAGTTTACATGGGCAGATAAAGTGTTAATGGAGATGTAGGATGGTCGATAAAGTATTAAAATGGATAAGGGAAGAGAAGCTGATACAGGAACATGATACGGTACTTGCCGGTGTTTCAGGCGGTGCGGATTCCGTGTGCCTGTTGTTGCTTCTTTTAGAATTTCAGAAAAAAATAGATTTTTCATTGCAGGTCATTCATGTGGAACATGGAATCCGTGGAGAAGAGAGTGAAGCGGATGCAGCGTTTGTGGAAGAACTCTGCCGGAAATATGGCGTACCCTGCCGAAGCTGTCGGGAAAAGGTTCCGGAATACGCCGAAAATGCAGGGCTTGGCCTGGAGGAAGCTGCCCGGATCCTGCGGTATGACTGCTTTCGCAGAGAAGTGGATGCGCTGGCAGCCCTAAGCGGCGTTTCTCTGCCCGTAAAAGTGGCGCTGGCCCATCATGCCAACGATAATGCCGAGACGATTTTGTTTCAAATGATTCGGGGCAGCGGTTTAAGGGGACTTTGTGGGATGCGCCCCAGCCGGATTTTTGAGGAAAATGCGGTCATTATCCGTCCTCTTTTGCAGGTGTCCCGGGAGGAGATTGAAGAATATCTTGCAGAGCAGGGGCAGGAATTTCGGGTGGACGGCACGAATCGGGACACGGATTACAGCAGAAACCGGATTCGGCAGAATGTGATGCCGGAGCTTTTTGCGATTAACAGCCGGGCGGCAGCGCATATGGCAGAAAGCGGAGCCATGCTGCAGGAGATTTCAGATTATCTGGATGCTCAGGTGTCTGAACTGATGTCAGTTTTTTGCCGCAAAATCGGAGAGCGTTTACAGGAAAATGACTTTCAGAGCGAATGGCTGCAAGAGAATGGCATACAGATAGAAGCAAAGCTATTTGAGCAATATCCATCCCTGCTT